>CAZISL010000253.1:0-3998 GCA_964541975.1 uncultured Chromatiaceae bacterium
GGCGGAGGTCGATCAGGTGCTGGGATTCCTGCGGTCCAGCCCACTAGCCGACCGGATCGGCCCGACTCTGCAGCGCGTATCCGGAAGCGGCGGCCTCGCCGCCGCCGTCAACCTGCGGTTACCGGTCACGCGGCCCAAAGAAATTCGGCTGCGGCTCGACGTGACGACCGAGGACGCCCAGCTCGACCTGGAACGCCTGGACTTCGGTCTGACGAAAGTCGCGGGATCGCTGACCATCGAGAACACGAAGTTCCATGCCGATGCCCTGACTGCGGAGCTGTTCGGCGAGCCGGTGTCGATTCGCATGCGCCCGGCCGAGCCAGGTGGATTGCGATCCCAATTCGTGACGCTGACGGGGCGCACGCCAATACGGAAGTGGATCGAGGCATTCAAGCTTCCGCAGCCCGAGAAGTTCGACGGTGCGACCGACTGGACGGCGCTCGTCATGTTCCCGGCCCGGCAGGAAGACGGCACGTCGCCGCCGTTACATATTCTCGTGCGCTCGGATCTGCTCGGCGCGGAAAGCCGCATGCCGGCGCCGATCGCAAAGCCCGCTGACACGAAGCGAGCACTGCAGCTCGATGTCGCGTTCCCCGAAGCGCAAAGCCTGGAGGTCACCGGGCGCCTGGCCGACGATCTGACCTGGGCGCTCCGTTTCGACGAGGTCGATGGTCGCTGGCGGGTCGAGCGCGGGGGCGTACACGCCGGCGCGGCCGCTGCTCTGTTGCCGCTGGAGCCGGGTGTCGAGTTGTCCGGGCGTCTGGAATTCCTGCGGTTCGACGACTGGCTGAACCTGGCGGAAGGCGCCGGCGATACGTCCTGGCAAAGCCTGTACAACTCGGCCGATCTCGACGTGCGGCGACTCGCCCTGTTCGGTCGTCTGTTCTCCGACGTCTCGGTGACGGCCGCGCGGGCGGACGATGCGTGGAATGTCGTCGCGGACGGACCCGAGCTCGCCGGCAGCCTCAGGCTGCCGATCCGCCCCACTAACGACAACCCGGCGGTGCTCGACCTGGAGCGCCTGTGGCTGGTCGAAAGCGATGCCGTCGATGAAGAGCGCAGCAGCGATCCGCGGTCCGTCATCCCTGTGCGTATCGCGGCCGCGGATTTCATCCTCGGCAAGATGCGCTTCGGCGCGCTGAGCGCCGAGTTACGATCGACCTCGTCGGGCGTTGTCGCGGACCCCATCAGCATGCAGGGTGAGACGTTCACGATCGACGGAAATGCGGCGTGGCTCGTGCACCCGAACGACGACTCGTTGCAGCAAAGCAGGATTCAACTGGACCTGAACGGCAGCGACATCAAAGCCGTGCTGACCAGCCTCGGTTACGACCCGATCATCGAGGGTAAATCGGTGGCGGCCAACGCCGATCTGACCTGGCCCGGCGCGCCCGATGGCGACTTCCTGTTTCGCGCCAGCGGAGAATTCGGCGTCAGAATGGAGAAGGGCGCGGTACTGTCCCTGGAGCCCGGTGGGGGACGCCTGCTGGGCGTACTCAGCGTCACCGCATTGCCACGACGTCTCGCGCTGGATTTTCGCGACGTGACGGATGAGGGCCTCGGCTTCGATACGCTGCGCGGCAGCTTCACGCTCGATGACGGCAACGCCTATACGTGTAACCTTGGACTCGAGGGCTCGGTTGCGGACATGGGCATCGTCGGACGCACCGGTCTCGAGTCGGAAGACTACGATCAGCTCGCCGTCGTGCGTCCGCACGTATCCAACCTGCTCGCCATCGGCGGAGCGGTCGTCGGCGGACCTGCAGGTGGCGCTGCGATGCTGATCTTCTCGCAAATCTTCCGCAAACCACTCAGTCAGCTCGGAGAGTCGTATTATCGCGTGACGGGCAGCTGGGACGATCCGGCCGTGCAGCAGTTGCAGGGTAGCGAGGTGAACGTGACGCCGCTAAAGAACTGCGAGACTTACCTGGAAGACGCCCTCGCGCGGTCACTGGAGAACAATCTTGAACGACAGGAATAACGAAGCGGCGTCGGACGGTAATCTGATCGCCATCGCGAGACGCTCGCTGCTCGAGCCGACCGGCCTCGAAGACGCGCATCTTGACCGGGCGCTCGGGGCGTTGATGCGCGGCGGCGTCGACAATGCCGATCTGTACTTTCAGGTCGTTCGCAGCGAGTCGTGGTCGCTCGAAGACGGCATCGTGAAGGAAGGCAGCTACCACCTCGATCAGGGCGTCGGCGTGCGCGCCATGGCCGGAGAGAAGACTGGCTTCGCCTATTCCGACGATCTCGTGCTGCCCGCACTGATGCAGGCATCGGATGCCGCCAGCGCGATCGCGCGCAGTGGGGACACGGGTCGCGTGCAGGTGGCGACACCGCGACGCGGGCATGCCCTGTACCCGTCGATCGACCCTATCGCCGGGTTGGCGGACGCCGACAAGGTCGAGTTGCTACAAATGATCGATCGTGAGACGCGCAGGCTCGATACGCGCGTACAACAGGTCATGGCCAGCCTGGTCGGCGTGCACGAGATTATCCTCGTGTGCTCCAGCGACGGCGTGCTAGCCGCCGACGTCAGGCCGCTCGTCCGGCTGAACGTATCCGTCATCGTAGAGCAGGACGGCAAGCGTGAGCAGGGTTATACGGGCGGCGGCGGGCGCTTTGGCTACGAGTACTTCGTCGAATCGGACCGGCCGATGGAATATGCGCGCGAAGCAGTGCGGCAGGCCCTCGTAAACCTCGAGGCGATACCGGCGCCCGCCGGCGAGATGGTCGTCGTGCTCGGCCCGGGTTGGCCTGGTGTGCTGCTCCACGAGGCGATCGGCCATGGCCTTGAAGGCGACTTCAACCGCAAGGGCACGTCGGCGTTCTCCGGACGTATGGGCGAGAAAGTCGCATCGTCGCAATGCACGGTCGTCGACGACGGCACACTCGATGGGCGCCGCGGCTCCCTGAACATCGACGACGAAGGCATCCCGACCGAGAACACCGTACTGATCGACAAGGGCAAGCTGTCGACCTTTATGCAGGATCGCTTCAATGCGCGCCTGATGGGTACGCAATCAACCGGCAACGGCCGCCGCCAGTCGTTCGCGCACCTGCCGCTGCCGCGCATGACCAACACTTACATGCTGCCGGGCGACCACGCGCACGACGACATCATCGCCTCCGTCGACAAGGGTATCTACGCGAGGAACTTCGGCGGCGGTCAGGTGGACATAACGTCCGGCAAGTTCGTGTTCTCGGCGAACGAGACCTACCTGATCGAGAACGGCAAGATCGGCGCGCCGGTCAAGGGCGCGACGCTGATCGGCGACGGCCCGTCGGTTCTGCAGCGTGTGTCGATGGTCGGGGACAACCTGGAACTCGACGCCGGCGTCGGTGTCTGCGGCAAGGAAGGCCAGTCGGTTCCCGTCGGCGTTGGGCAGCCGACGTTACGAATCGATGGTTTGACGGTCGGCGGCACCGGCTGACCTCATCGGTTTCGCGCAACTCTACTAGCGCGTATTGCCGCCGCCCAGAGAGGGGAATGTTTGCGACTCGCTAAACCTCCGGCGGCCATCCATGGCCGCCTCCGGAGCGACTCCGCCTCGCTCCCGCGTCCTGCTCCGCTCGGCTCCGACGCCGCTCGCTGCAATCATTCCCCTCTCTGTGCGGCTGCCCTCGTCGTGATTTCGAGCTCCGAATCCGCGAATTCGATCCCTGACGCCGCTATCGAGCTGACTACCTGAGCGCGACCGTATCGACTGCAACCTGGATGTTGTTAGTCGGCACTCCGACAACCTGATCGCGCTGGCGAGATCGGAGAGCGCTGGAAAATCTTTTCCGCAGTCTTCGCAGGAAAAGAATTTGCAGCGGTAGGCCGATCGGGGTCGTTTCAGGCTCCAGATTGCAACTCGCCTGAGTCTGATGGAGGCACACTCAGGCCGAGAAGCACCCGATTAATACAGATGTGAAGTCGAACACGGACCCCGTACCGCGACTGTCATAGAGTACGCGGCAATAGCGAAATTCGATTCCCCAATGCCGAATCCCGC
>CAZISL010000254.1:0-5200 GCA_964541975.1 uncultured Chromatiaceae bacterium
CCACGAAGGCTCCGCGCTGTTCATCATGGGTATCGTCGGCGCTATTTCGGATCGCAGCGGACGTCGACCGTTGATCATTATCGGATTCCTGATCATGGCCAGCGGATTTATCGCGTTTCCGCTCGCCGGTTCGCTGGCGCAACTCTTTGCGTACCGAATGTTATTCGCCGTTGGCGTGGCGACCGCTTCCGTCATGGTCATCGCGACCATGCAGGACTATCCGCAAAACGTATCGCGAGGTAAGTGGGGCGGATTCAACGCTTTTGTTACCAGCTTCGCGATTCTCACGGTAACGCTGGGGCTCGCACGCCTGCCCGGCGTGTTCACGGCCGCGGGTTACTCGCCGGAGCTGGCGGGTCGCTACACTTTCTGGGTTGGTGCCGTCGCGGCGACGGTTGCAGCGATCATTTTTCGGCTCGGATTTTTCAGCGGACGCATTGCCGGTGGCGACGCACCGAAGGTCTCGATCTTCGCCGGCTTCCGCGCCGGCATCGCGGCCGCGAAAGGCAACCCGCGGTTGACCCTTTCCTATGCATCGGCATTCGCCGCGCGCGGTGACATGGTCGTGATCGGAGCATTCTACTCACTGTGGTTCCGCGTTGCGGGTGCCGAGCAGGGCATCGATTCGGGCGAGGCGCTGAAACTGGCCGGCATCACCATGTCCGCGCTGCTGGCCGCCAACGTGTTGTGGGCGCCGGTGTTCGGGATCATTCTCGATCGCATCAACCGCGTCACGGGCATGTGCATTGCGATGGCGCTTGCGACGATCGGCTATCTGACGCTCGGCAGCGTCGCGGATCCTTACGACATGCCGGTCATGGCGGCCGCGACCTTCGTGCTCGGGATCGGCGAGATCAGCGCGATCGTCGCGGGCAATTCTCTGCTGGGCCAGGAAGCGCCGGCACGGATTCGCGGCGCCTCGGTCGGCGTTTTCGGACTCGTCGGCACCTGCGGCATCCTGTTTGCCACCTTCTTCGGCGGCCAGGTGTTCGACCGGTTCGGGCCGGGCGCGCCCTTCACCCTGATGGGTTTCGTCAATTTCGTCATCGTGCTGCTCGCATTGTGGGTGATACTGTCGGGGCATTCGAAACCGGCTGGCGAGGCGGCGGCAGCGACAGCCGGCGGCTGAGATAATCTTCCATAGCCGCACGCGGCGCTGCCGATGAGGTGACGACAGCCATGCTTCGAACCCTGACCGCCATTCTCGCCGGTCTGATCCTGTTCATCGCTGCGGTGTTCTGGCCAGCCGGAACAATCGACTGGCTCGCCGGCTGGGTATACGTCGGGCTCGTCGCCGCCAGCATGATTGTCACGGTCGCACTGGTCCGGCGCATTAACCCAGAACTGATCGAACGACGCCTGCAGGTTGGCGAGGGTACGAAGCGCTGGGATCGAATCTGGTCCGCTATATTCCGGCCGCTGTTCGTGTTCATCCATATGGTCGCCGGGCTCGATGCCATGCGTTTCGCGTGGTCGACCATGTCGCCATGGCTGTGGCCGGTCGGGTTCGCGCTGTTTGCGTCGGGGATGGCGCTCGTGGCGTGGTCGATGGTGGTCAATCGTTTTTTCGAGACGAACGTGCGGATTCAAACGGATCGCGGACACCGGGTCATCGACGCCGGCCCCTATGCCATCGTGCGCCATCCCGGGTACGTCGGGTTCGCCGGCTGGTGCCTCGCCGTGCCGATGATGCTCGGTTCATGGTGGGCGTTCGTGCCGGCGGTGCTGGCGGTCGTTAGCCTTGCCGTTCGCACCGCGATGGAAGACCGAACCCTGCGCGAGGAGCTTCCGGGCTACGCGGATTACGTGGGTCGTGTCGGCTACCGGCTGATTCCCGGAATCTGGTAAGCCGGCCGTCGCGAATCGGAGTTTTTGTTGTTACGGCCGAGGCGGCATCGTGAATTCGGTATTTTTGCTCTACAATCGCCACCATTCTGGCAGTCCCAAAAATCTTGGAGTCTTTGATGTACCGGTATCTTGTTATCGCTATCTGCTTGTGCGCTCCCGTCCACTCGGCGTTCGCCGATCTGTCCTGGTATCTCGGGGCCGGCGGTACGTATACGACGCTGGAAACAAAGGATTTTTCGAGCGGTTCCGGACTCGGGGGATCGATACCCGCCAACGACTCGATTTCCACCGGAGAATTCAAGGACAGCCCATTCGGCTTTCAGGTATACGGTGGCCTGAATTTTTCCGAGTACTTCGGTTTCGCGTTGAAATACTTCGACACCGGCGAGGCGAAGGATCAGTGGGCGGGTGTATATTCCGTGACCGTGAGTCCGGGACTGCCGCCGGTCACGACGGACACAGACCTGACGTTCGATGGGGACATGAGCATCAACGGCGTTACGCTCTATTTCGTGCAAACCGTACCGATGTCGCCGAAGGTCGACTTCGCGCTCGAACTGGGGTTCACGGCCCAGGATCTGGATTTCAACTGGCGCGATACGAGCGCGTCCGGGCTGATTCCCGCGTCGAGCAAGATAGCGACTGATGACACCGGCTTCGCGATCGGCGCGTTGGGCCGCTACAAGATCGTCAAGAACATTGCGATCACGGGCGAGCTCGAGTGGACTACAGTCGATTTTGGTGGGCTGATCGACAGACCGTTGCGCCTTTCACTCAACGCTGAGATTCATTTCTAGAATTCGCAACGCGAGCTACCCGGTCGATCGCGTCAGGTACGCGCGGCGACGCGGCCTCGCGCATCTACTTTGGTGTGGCCTGTCGGTACTTAAAAAAGTGAACTGTGCCTAATTGCCGCTGAACACCTAGTGGTAAAACGCGGTTCGACCCCAATTACGACCCCAATTCAAGCGGCCAGACCAGCAGCAGCATCGGCACCGATACGGCGATGATGAGTATCTCCAGCGGCAGGCCCATGCGCCAGTAGTCGCCGAACTTGTAGCCGCCGGGGCCGAGGATCATCGTGTTGTTCTTGTGGCCGATCGGGGTCAGGAACGCGCACGAGGCGGCGACGGCGACGCCCATCAGGAACGGGTCCGGATTTACCTCGAGGCGGTTGGCGATGTCCAGCGCGATCGGCGCGGTGATGACAGCGGTCGCGACGTTGTTCATGACGTCGGACAGCGTCATCGTGATGATCATCAGTACCGTCAGCACGATCGCCGGGCTCGCGCCGGCGGTCAGTTTAAGCAGGATTTCCGCGATCAGCGTCGTGCCGCCGCTCGCCTCGAGCGCGCCGCCGATCGGGATCATCGAGCCGAGCAGCACGACGACCGGCCACTCGACCGAGTCGTACAGCTGCCGCACCGGCACGATGTTCAGCAACACCATGACCACGACGACGGCGCCGAGCGCAATGGGCAGGTACACCCAGCCGAGGCTCGCGGCGGCGACGGCCGCGGCGAAGATGCCGACCGTCCACCACGCGCGGCTGCGTTGAATGACATTCAGGCCGCGCTCCGCGAGCGGCAGGCAGCCGAGTATCGAGATGACTTCCGGCACCCGCTCGGCCGGTCCGAGCAGCAGCAGTACGTCGCCCTCCTGGATCTCCAGCTTTCGCACCCGTTCCTTGAACTGCTTGCCCTGCCGCGACACGCCGAGCAGCGTGACGCCGTAGCGGTATAACAAGCGCATCGACAGTGCGGAGCGGCCGACCATGCGCGCGCCCGGCGGCACGACGACCTCGGCGATGTGCAGGTCTTCCGCCGCCAGCAGCCGCTTGCCCGCGTCATTGCCGCGCAGGTACTCCAGGCCCCCGGCACCGACGAGGCTGTCGATCCGGTCCGGATCGGCCTTGATGACGAGCGTATCGTCTTTGCGAATCTCCTCACGTCGGGCCATGCCGGGCAGCCGCTTGCCGCGGCGGATCAGGCCGACGATGGCCGCTTCGTTTTCTTCCGCGATATCGTCGAGTTCGTTGACGCGCTTGCCGATGATGTCGGAGTCTTCGGGCACCTTCAGTTCGACGACGTACTGATCGATCTCGAACAGGCTCGTGGCTGCGTCCTGCGATGCCGCCGCCTGCGGCAGAAATCGCCAGCCGACACCGACGAGAAAAATCAGACCGGCGACGGCGCAGGCGAGGCCGACCGGCGTGAAATCGAACATGCCAAACGGCTCGCCGAGCACGTCGTTGCGATATTCCGCGATGACGATGTTCGGCGGCGTGCCGATCAGCGTGATCATGCCGCCGAGGATCGAGGCGAACGAGATCGGCATCAGCGTCAGCGCCGGGCTGCGTTTCGCACGATGTGCGACCTGGATGTCGATCGGCATCAGCATTGCGAGTGCGGCGACGTTGTTCATCACCGCGGACAGCAATGCGGCGAACGAGCTCATGACCGTGATATGCGCGCGCAGGCTGCGCGACGCATCGACCACGTTCTTCGAGATCAGCTCGATCGCGCCGGAATTCGACAGGCCTTTGCTGACCACCAGCACCAGCGCGACGATGATCGTCGCCGGGTGCCCGAAACCCGAGAAGGCATTCGCCGCTGGTACGACGCCGATCACCACGCCCACGATAAGGGCGCCGAATGCGACGACGTCATAGCGCCAGCGCCCCCAGATCAGCAGGGCAAACACGGCGACGAGCAGGGAGAACAGCAGGATGTTGTCGGTAGTCACGCGACGCTGGCCGGTCGGCCTAAAACCACATTAAAAACAAGCTTATGCATGTTTCGGGCTCGTGCTGTATCCGCCAGTCTGAGGGCTGGGGGATCTTGACAGTAATATCAATAGTGATACCATTCTTGTGGCTTCGGTCGATAACATAGTCGAGAAAATGAGGCGCAGCCCGAGAGGGATAAGTTTCAAAGAGCTTGTCACGGTATGCAATCACTTTTTCGGCAAGCCGAGGCAACGCACCGGAAGCCACCGAGTCTACAGGACGCCTTGGCAGGGTGAACCGCGGGTCAATATTCAGAGTGACAAGGGCAAAGCCAAGCCTTACCAGGTGCAGCAGATCCTGCGGGCAATCGCGCACCTCGAGGAACAAGATGCCTAAAGAATTTGATCGCTACACGTACAGAGTGACCTGGTCGGAGGAAGATAGGGAACACGTTGGACTATGTGCAGAGTTTCCAGGTCTGAGCTGGCTAGAAAAATCGCCCGAAAAGGCCCTCACCGGAATTCGCCAACTCGTAAAGGAGTGTGTCATTGACATGGCCGCCAACAACGAGGAGGTGCCGGAGCCGATCTCGGCCCGGAGCTTCAGCGGCAAGTTCATGGTCCG
>CAZISL010000255.1:0-5736 GCA_964541975.1 uncultured Chromatiaceae bacterium
AACTTGTCGTGCACGAGTAGCCGATAGATGTATTCGAGCTTTTCATTGGCGGAATCCGTGGCTTCCCACTCCACGGCGCCCCGCTTCTCGCCGTACGCCATACCGATGGCAATGGCCTTTTTGACCAGTTCCTTCTCGTTCTTCAACTTCTTCATGGACTTTCCCGAATGACACCGGACGACATCGACCTGGCAACCTGAGCATTCTGCCAGCTCTTGTATAGGCAGTATCGACCCGGCACCGGACTCTGCCGGGGAGCGGTCGTCGAAAAAAGTGCCGGGATGTCAATCCGACGCATCAGCTGATTTCGAGACTAAAAACCCCCCTATTTCAGCGAGCATGTCTTCATGATGCCCGACCCACAGGTGACCGCCGTCGGAGTAAGTCAGCAACTTTGCACCAGGAATTTGCTCTGCCGTATAGCGCGCGATGTCGCTCGTTCCATACAAATCAGTCGCGACACCGATGATCAGGGTCGGGATATCGATCGTCTCCAGCTCGTAACGCGGCAGGTCGGTACACACGTCGTTCCTGAGCCCGGCGGCGCGCGCACTCATCGGTAACGCCAGATTCAGCATGGTTCGAATACGCTGTCGCTCTTGCGCGCTCGCGTCTCGCAGTTCGTCGCGCGGCACGCCGATCAGCGCTTCGGTCAGCGCCTTGCCGCCAACGCGCGTGGCCAGCCAGAACAGGAAGTCGGAGCGCAATGCAACGTTCGGTGTACGTCGCACCATTGCGAGCGATCGTCGCAGGAACTGCGTGGGGCCTTGCGGCGAGTGCAGCACCGGCACGACCAGCGCCATGGCCGAACAGCGCCGGGGATGACGCAGGCACAATTGCACCGTCGACGGGGCGCCCAGGGATGCGCCGACGACCGCGACACGTTCCAGTCCGAGCGTGTCTAGCAAGCATGCGTATGCGTCCGCCTGCGCCGACGGCGACGCGTCGGCCGGCAGCGGCGTGCGCAGGTAACCGAAGCGCGACGGCGCGATCAGCCGAAAGCCCTTGTCGATCAGCAGCCGGCCGACCTCGACACTCTGGTCAAAGCCACCGCCGGCACCGTGGATCATCAGCACCGGCGGCCCGCTGCCGACGTCGGCATACTCGATCGGCCCGAGCGGCGTCTCGACGACTCGACTACCGGTGGCGATCCGCGCCCGGGCCGCTTCGATGTCGCGCCGGTAGCTGCCGAAATCGAGCATCTCGCTTATCCTCCGGTGTCCAGACTTTCTACTGTAGCACTCGAATTGCACTGCTCGGGCTCGGCGACGGTCAGAACACGCTTCGCCTCCAGCGGTCAAAATTAGACCCGGCAGCGGATTTCTCGCACAATGACTCGCGGAGCGCGAAGCCCTTGAGAAGCACAAGAAAATGCAGAGGTTTCACCATGTTCGTCAACTTTTGGTACCCCGCTGAAGAAAGCGAAAACGTCACAGGCAAACCCCTGAAAGTCCAGATGCTCGGACTGTGGTTCGTGCTCTGGCGCGACGAGAGCGGCGCAGTCCGCTGTATTGCGAATACCTGCACCCACCGCGGCGGCTCGCTCGGCGACGGTAAGGTCGTCGGTGACTGCGTGCAGTGCCCCTATCATGGCTGGCTGTTCAACGGCGAAGGCGGCTGCGAGCGGATTCCGTCGTTCGGTCCGCTGTCGAAGATTCCCGAGCGGTCGCGGATCGACGCGTACCCGGTCGAAGAGCGTTACGGCCTCATCTTCGTTTTTCTGGGTGACCTGCCGGAAGAACAACGGCCGACCATCATGCCAATCGACGAGTACGGCACCGAGGGCTGGCGTACTTTGCGCATGCGCTACCGGTGGAAGGCGAGCTACGTGCGGCTGGTCGAAAACCAGTCGGACCCGTCGCATGTCGAGTATGTGCACGGGGGCATGGGCCTGGCGGGCCAGGACGATAGCTACAACGTGCCGAAATTCAAGATCGAGGAAACCGAGTGGGGCGCCGGAACGATGACGAAGTTCCAGACGCCCGGCTCGCCCGACGAGGAGATGGGTAAAGTAATCACGCGCGGGCCATCGGACGCCGGCTCCGGATTTCATGGCATCTCGATGACGTGGACGCGTATCCACTTCAATGAGAAAGACGGCATGAACATGTACATCTTCGCGTGTCCGCGCGACGAAGTAGACCTGGAGATCTTTCTGATCAACCAGCGCAACTGCCGCCTTGACCCGGACATGGACTCGAGGTTCCTGGAGCGCATGGGTATCGCGGTCGAGGAAGACCGCATCGTCGTCGAGAAACTCGATCCGCCGATTCCGTCACGCGAGACGATCGGCGAGTTGATCGTGCCGGCGGACGACGTTCTGATGAACTATCGCCAGCGCCTGACCGATTGGCAGGCCAGGGGCTGGCGCATGGACGTCGAGGCGATTACCCGCAACCGCGCACGCACGGCTTATGCGATCCCGAGCCCCGCGCGCCGGGCGTACGAGCAGGAATGGGCGATTACGCCCGTACCGATGCTCTGACTATTAGCGATTGGGAGACATTATGAGCACCTTCAAGACTTCCCGACGCAACCTGATAACGACGAGCGTCGGGCTCGCGGCCCTGGGTACCGTAACGATGCCCGCCAATGGCGCCGCGGCGAAGCGACCGAAGGCCGACGGCGCGCCGTTCCCGACGATGCGCGACTACATCGCCGCGCTGGAGGAATGGGGCCTCGTGATGCGCATTCCTCGCGCGGATCAGGATGCCTACGAAGTGACCGCGCTGATGTATCGCATTCGCGACCAGCACGGCATGCGCGGCGCGCCGGTGCTGGTCATCGATGAAGTCAGGATCGACGGGGAATGGATCAAGGGTCCTCTGGTCGTGAACGAGAGTGGCCACCTGTATGGCGAGTGCCTGATCTTCAACCTCGCGCCCGTCGATGAAGGACCGTTGCAGCGGGTGCCCTACGAGAGTTACCGCAAGGCGCGCGCCCACGTGATGCAGATGGTCGCGGACAACGACGGCGAGTATCCGCAGATTCCTCCCATGGAAATCCCGCGCGGCGACGCGCTATGCAAGCAAGTCGTGCTGACCGGGGACGACATCGACCTGACGAAGTTCCCGTTCATCCAGTGCAACCCGGCGGACGCCGGCCGCTATATCAACACCGGGTGCGTGTTCACGCGCGATCCGAAGTATGGCGTGAACTTCGGTACCTATCGCTGCCACCTGCGCGGGCCGCGCGAGATCGGCCTGAACTCCGAGCCCGGGCAAACGGGTTACCGACATCTCTCCAACGCGGCCCGACGCGGTGAGAAGATTGCGAAGGTCACGATCGTGCTGACGCCCGACCCGTACGTCTGGCTCGTCAGCGGCAGCAAGATGATTTTCAAACGGCCCGCCGACGAGCTGGCGATCGCCGGCGGACTCGCCGGCAAAGCCGTCGAGGTGGTGCGCAGCGAGACGAACGATCTGATGATTCCGGCCCATGCCGAGATGGTGATCGAGGGCGAAGTGCCGCTGGACGATATGCGACCGGAAGGCCCCTATGGCGAGATGGTCGGTTACCAGGGCCGACGCAAGGAAAAGCAGTTCTGGATGCGCGTCACCGCCGTCACGCATCGCCGCGACCCGTGGATCATGAATAATTTCACCGGAGCGCAGGCCGGCTCGCTGATGGCGGCGTCGCATGCGCGATCGCTGTACCGGCTAAAACAGGAAGTGCCCGCGATCGTCGACTTCTTCAGCGATACGCGTTCCGTCGGCGTGACCTTCGTCAGTATCGACAAGACGCGCCCGGGTCAGGGCTTGGAGATCGCGCAAAAGGTTGCCGAGGACAACTTCTTCGCCAAGGTCGTCATCGTCGTCGACGACGACCTCGACGTCACGAACCAGGAGCAGATGCTCGCGGCGCTCGGTGCACGCTGGCAACCGCACGGCAACACGACGATCTACGAGAAACTACCGACGCTGCCGCTGGACCCGAGCACCATCAAGCGCGGGCGCGGCAGCAAGATCGCGATCGACGCCACGCGCCCGTGGCCCGAGGAAGGGGGCCCCGAGGATTTCCCGGGCTGGAACCGCACGCTGCTCGAGGAAGGCGCGCCCGACGCGTTCGACAATGTCGACGAACAATGGGGCGAACTGATCCGCGACTGGCGTTATTGATGACGAAAGAAACACGCTGGATCGTCGCGAGCACATTGCTTGGAATCGCGACCGCCGCAGCGGGCGACATCGTCTCCGAACTCGGCCTGCGCTCAGCCGACGAGCCGGTACGGCAAATGGAAAACTGGTCACCGGCAGGTCCAATCGTAGTGCGCGTGGATTCTCCCGAACGGCTCGCATGGCTGCAGGAATCCGCCGGTGATGCGTTGCTGATCGGCGTCTACGACGAAGCCGAAGCATTGGTAGCGATGCCGCAGGCTACCGCTTTGCTGGGATATTGCTCGCGCGAGCTCATCGCCGCCGCACCCTATCTGCACTGGATCCAGGTATTCACGGCCGGTGCGGAACGCTGTGTCGAGCCGCTGGCCGACACCAACCGGGACCTCTTGCTGACGAATATGCAGCGTGTGACCAGCGCGCAAATCGCCGAGCACGTGATGGGCATGCTGCTGAGCTTTAGCCGCGGTCTCGCGCCCTACATTCGCCAGCAGGCGAGCGGCCGGTGGAATCCGGATCTCGTGCCGAGGAATGGGCGCCCCGGCCTGAACGGCAAGACGATGTTGCTGGTGGGACTCGGCGGCATCGGTACCGCCGTCGCGCAACGCGCGCACGGCTTCGATATGCGCATTACTGCGGTGCGCGCGAGCGGCCGGCCAGGACCGGACTACATAGCCGAAGTCGCCAAACCGGACCAGTTGCTCCGCCTCGCCGCAGAGGCCGATGTCATCGTTAACAGCGTGCCGATCACCGACGCCACCACCGGCCTGTTTGATGCAAAGTTCTTCGCGACGATGAAACCAACCGCCTATTTCTTCAACGTGGGCCGGGGGCGCAGCGTGATCACCGCGGACCTCGTCGCCGCGCTGCAAGCGGGGGAATTAGCAGGAGCGGGTCTGGATGTCGTCGATCCGGAACCGCTACCGGCGGATCACCCGCTCTGGCAGATGCCGAACGTCATCATCACACCGCACATCTCGGCGGGATCCGACCAGGCGCTCGACCGCATCTTCCAGGTGCTACGCGAAAATCTGCGGCGCTACGTCAACGGCGAGTCGATGCTGTCGGTTGTGAATATAGAACGCGGTTATTGAAACCTCGAAAAGGTTTCTGAACTGGTGCAGGATCGAATGCCCGGTTAAAAAATCGGGCAGATTTTTCAAAGATAGTTCGCGACGAGTTCCTCGCTGACGTCCCATAATGTCCGGGCCAGCGCGGGATCGCTGGCATACTCTCCTTTCAGCTCGACGGGGTTGCAGTCCTCGAAATAATAGCCGCTGACGCCCTCGAGGCGCTTGTCGATGCCGACATAGACCTGCGTGGCGGCGCCCTGGGCCGCGTTCTTCATGCCCTTGCGCAATGGCGCGTCGGGATCGCGCATCTTGCCGGTCATGTAGCGACCGAGGTTCGTTCCGACCAGGCCCGGATGGATCGCGTTCGACGTGAACGGCGCATCGGCATAACGACGACTGATCTCGTTCGACGTCAGGATGTTCGCGAGCTTGGTCTGGCCGTAATTCTTGAACGGCTGATAACCGACGTCGCCGGACAGGTTGTCGAACTGGATACCACCCTCCGGAGCGAGCGTGTAACCGATGCTCGACACCATGACCACGCGCCC
>CAZISL010000256.1:0-14515 GCA_964541975.1 uncultured Chromatiaceae bacterium
GCGCTCGCGCAGCTGGAACTGGGTCAGGTCGAGAAAGCCAACCGTAAATTCGCCGAACTGCTGATTGCGAACGAGGGGATCATCCATTTCCATACGGGCTATGCCGCCACGCAGCTGGCGCTGGGCGACGTCGATGGCGCATTCGCCACTTACGACAACGCCATCGAACTCTTTCCGCGCAACGTGCCACTGACGGTTCGTTATGCCGAGGCGTTACTGACGAACGACGAGCCGGGCCGCGCGCATCAGCTATTGCTGGACCTGTACAACCAGGTGCCGCCGACGCCCGAACAGGTGCGGCTGATCGCCCTCGCCGCCAGCGCCGCCGGCGACACAGCCGACGCGCACTACTATATGGCCGAGTACCACCTGCTCATCGGTGACCTGATGATGGCGTCCGACCAACTGCGGCTGGCGCTCGGCATACCCGGGCTCGACAGCGTGCAACGGGCGCGCTTCCGATCGCGGCTCGATCAGATCCAGGGCTACATGCCTCGCAGCGGCCGCTCGCGGCAGGCGAATAAACCGTCGGGACGATGACCCGGGATCCGGCGTTGCCTCGCGAAGCCCGCGTCCGCACCGCGCTGTGTATCGTCGCAGTGCTGGGTCTGCTGGTATCCGGATGCGCGTCGAAGAACGCGAGCCAAGGCGATATCAGCGACCCGCTCGAACCGATCAATCGTGGCCTGTTCGCGTTCAACGACGTGGCGGACAAGTATGTCATGCGGCCCGTTGCGGTCGGCTATACCTGGTTACTACCGGCTGTCGTGCGCACGGGTATCAATAATTTCTTCGACAACATCAGCTACCCGGTGGACGCGGTCAACGCCCTGCTGCAGGGCAAGGTGCAGCAATTCGCGTCAGACTCCGCCCGCATCGTCATCAACACGACGCTCGGCTTCGGCGGTTTTCTCGATCCGGCCACGGCCGCCGGACTGGCGAAGAACAACGAGGATTTCGGGCAGACGCTGGGCGTATGGGGCGTCCCGGACGGCCCCTATCTCGTCATCCCGTTTTTCGGACCACGGACCTTCAGGTCCGGCGCAGGCGACCTGGTGGACATCCAGTACAGCCCGCAATTCAACCTTGGCCGCAGCGGTATTCGGACGAAGGTCAATATCGTCTGGCTCATCCACCAGCGCTCGACATTGCTGGGGGTCGATCAGGAGATCGAACGCGCCTTCGACCGGTACGCGTTCCTGCGTGATTCATACATGCAGAATCGTCGTTATCTTCGCTATGACGGGAACCCGCCCGAAGAAGACTATTTCCTCGACGAAGAATTCGATGACGAATTCGACGAGGAATTCGACGAGGAATAGCCGGTTCGAACCGGCCGCCGGTCTAGTCGACGGCCGCGGCGGCCGCGACCTCGGTGTTGAGGCGTTCGATCACCGCATCCACGCCCAGCGCCGCGATTTCCGCATTGAACTGATTCCGGTAGTTCTGCACGTAAGACACGCCCTCGATGCGCACGTCGTAAACGCGCCAGCCGTTCTTCGTCTTGCGCATGCTGTAGTTGATCGGCACCTCGCTACCGTCGTCCATGCGTGTCTCGGTCTTGACGACGATCCGCTTCTCGGTTTGCTGCTCATCGGCGGGAAGAACCTTGATCGAGCCCTGATCGATTTCGAGGATGCCGTTCGCATAACTCTGCAGCAGGAATCGGTAGAACACTTCGACGAAGCGATCACGCTGTTCCTTGGTCGCCGTCTTCCAGTGTTTACCGAGGACGAGCCGGCCCGCGTAACGAACATCGAAATGCGGCAACAATAGCTCGTCGACAAGCACATAGAGCTCCCCAGGGTGCTCATCGAAATAGTCCTTGCGACCGTCCAGGCGCTCGGTTACGGCGGACGCGGTCGATTCGATGATCTCGTGTGGCGTCGCGTCCACACCGCCCGTAACGGTCACCGCCAGGGCGGGTCCCGCCGCCAGGAAAACCAGCAGACCAAGGATCGGCATCAACTTCATGTCGCTTCTCCGGAGCGTACCTATAGCTCAGTTGGGCGGAATGGTAACGAATTGCACGACGATAGGAAGGTCCGAAGTCATAAATTTCGATTCCGGCTCGACCACGCCGTTCATGCCCCGTTCAGACAACAAATCTCTTGCCACGGTTCACTCGCAGCCAATATTGGACTAAAATAGTCCTAATTCCAGCGGACGAGCTGCACGAATGTTTCGAATCAGCAGACTGACGGACTACGGGACCCTGATCCTGGTTTACCTCGCCGAGCAGGACGGGCGCCTGTGCCCGGCGAACGAGGTCGCCGCGGAGACGCATGTCGCGTCCCCCACGGTCCAGAAGCTCCTCAAGGTCCTGGCCCGCACCGGGCTGGTCGAATCCGTACGTGGGACCGACGGCGGTTATCGGCTGTCGCGCAGCCCGCGACGCATCAATGCAGCCGAGATCCTGGATGCCCTGGAAGGCCCGGTCGCGATCACGGAATGCAGCACCGAGGAAAGTCACTGTGAACTGGAGTCGCTGTGTCACGTCGGCGGCGCCTGGCAACGCATCAACAGCGCATTGCGGGTTGCCCTGTCCGAGATTTCGCTGGCCGATCTCGGCCGGCCGGCTGCCGACCTGCCGACGCTCGAATTCGGCAACCTGGCCGACCAGCCCCGGCGCCGGCAACAGCAGTAACCGCAGAGATCAGGTAAATGGCAACTAAAAACGAAGACGTCGAGACACTGGTCGGGAAGAAATACCGCCACGGATTCGTCACGGACATCGAGAGCGACACGGTGCCGCCGGGACTGGACGAAGACGTCATCACGCAGATTTCCCGCAAGAAAGAAGAGCCCCAGTTCATGCTGGACTGGCGGCTGAAATCGTTCCGCCACTGGCAGACCATGCGCGAACCGGACTGGGCCAAACTAAATATCGAGCCGATCCACTACCAGGAAATCTCCTACTATTCGGCGCCGAAACAGGACGAGAATGCGCCAAAGAGCCTGGAGGACGTCGACCCCAAACTGCTCGAAACGTACGACAAGCTGGGCATTCCGTTGCACGAACGCGCGGCGCTGGCTGGCGTGGCCGTAGATGCCGTATTCGACAGCGTGTCGGTGGCAACGACATTCCGCGAGAAACTCGCGGAAGCAGGCGTGATCTTCTCCCCGTTCTCCGAGGCCGTGCGCAACTACCCGGAGTTGATCGAGGAATACCTCGGCAGCGTCGTGCCGTACCGGGACAATTTCTTCGCGACGCTGAATTCGGCGGTATTCACCGACGGTTCGTTCGTGTACATCCCCAAGGGCGTGCGCTGCCCGATGGAACTGTCGACGTACTTCCGCATCAACGAGGCCAAGACGGGCCAGTTCGAACGCACGCTGATCATCGCCGACGAAGGCAGCCATGTCAGTTACCTGGAGGGGTGCACGGCGCCGATGCGCGACGAGAATCAGCTGCACGCGGCCGTCGTCGAACTGGTGGCGCTGGCCGACGCCGAGATCAAGTACTCGACGGTGCAGAACTGGTACCCCGGTGACGAGGAAGGCCGCGGCGGTATCTACAACTTCGTGACGAAACGCGCGGACTGCCGCGGCGCTAATTCGAAGGTTTCGTGGACCCAGGTCGAAGCAGGCTCGGCCGTCACGTGGAAGTACCCGAGCTGCGTGTTGCGCGGCGAGAACTCCGTTGGCGAGTTCTATTCGGTCGCCGTCACGAACAACCTGCAGCAGGCCGATACCGGCACGAAGATGATTCACATCGGCCGCAACACGCGGAGCACGATCGTATCCAAGGGCATCTCGGCCGGCCGCGCGCAGCAGTCGTACCGAGGACTGGTTAAAGTCTTCCCGACGGCCGAGGATGCGCGCAACCACACCCAGTGCGACTCGCTGTTGATGGGCAAGAAGTGCGGTGCGCATACGTTCCCGTACATGGAAATCAAAAACAACTCGGCGATCGTCGAACACGAAGCGACGACGTCGAAAATTTCAGACGACCAGCTGTTCTATTGCAGGCAGCGCGGCGTCGCGGAGGAAGACGCGGTCAATATGATCGTCAACGGCTTCTGCAAGGATGTCTTCCGCGAACTGCCGATGGAATTCGCCGTCGAGGCCCAGGCGCTGCTGAACGTCAGCCTCGAAGGCGCGGTCGGTTAGACAAAGAGAAAACAGAATGCTGACAATCGACAATCTCCATGCCAACGTAGGCGACACCGAAATACTGAAAGGGGTCAGCCTCGACGTCGCGGCGGGCGAAGTACACGCGATCATGGGGCCGAACGGCTCCGGCAAGAGCACGCTGGCCCATGTGCTGGCCGGCCGCGAAGGCTACGAAGTGACCGGCGGCACCGTGACCTACCTGGGACAGGACCTCCTCGACATGGACCCGGAGACCCGCGCCTGGCATGGCTTGTTTCTCGGCTTTCAGTACCCAATCGAGATCCCGGGCGTCAACAACACCTACCTCCTCAAGGCGGCGCTGAACGCGCGACGCAAGTTCAATGGCGAAACAGAAATGGACGCCGTGCAGTTCCTGCGCATCGTCAAGGAAAAGGCGAAGCTGATGCATATGGATCAGAGCTTTCTGAACCGCAGCGTCAACGAGGGTTTCTCCGGCGGGGAGAAGAAACGCAACGAGATTTTCCAGATGGCGGTTCTTGAACCGACGCTCGCGATTCTCGACGAGACCGACTCGGGGCTCGACATTGACGCCCTGAAAGTGGTCGCCAACGGCGTCAACGCCCTGCGCGGTCAAGACCGCTCTTTCATCCTCGTCACTCATTACCAGCGCCTGCTCGACTATATCCAGCCGGATCATGTCCACGTCCTTGCGGACGGTCGAATCATCAAGTCCGGCGACAAATCGCTCGCCTCCCGGCTTGACGCCCAGGGATACGACTGGCTGCTCGCCGAAGCGGCGGCAGGCTGATCGGGAACTCGGATGCGACTCTCGACTGAAGCGTCACAGGCCGCCGTAGCGGCGATCGAGGAAGCTTTCCGGAGCAACCCCGGCGCAGGGGCCCTGCCCGGCTGGCTCGATGGACCACGCGACGACGCGCTGGCAGCCTTCGTGCGTGTCGGCTTCCCGCCCCCGCGGGCCGAGGAGTGGAAATACACCAACCTGGCGGAGATTATCGGCTCCAGCGCCGCGCGCCTGAACCGGGCACCGGCCGCGGCCGATCCCGCCGTTATTAGCGAACTGCTGCACCGGATTCCGCGCCGAACCGGCGATCCCACCATCGTGATCGCGAACGGCCGCTTCGAACCTGAACTGTCGAACCTGCCCGACACGAGCCAGGGAATCCGCGTATCGACGCTGTCGCAAGCATCGGCCGCGGACCGTGATCGTTACGCCGCATGGCTTAACGAGGATTCGCGCGACGGAGCATCTCCTTTCGCGTCCCTGAACGCCGCGTTCCTGCAAGACGGCATAATCGTCGACGTCCGCAGCGATGCGCAGGTCGCGGCTACATTGCACATCGTCTTTGCGAGTGATTCGGCGGCAGCGCATGCGCAGACACGAGTCCTGATCGCCGCGGGCGCGCGCAGCAGCGCCGGCGTGGTCGAGCACCATGTCAGCGAGGGTGATGCATGGACCAACACCACCACCGCTATCGATTGCGCGGAATCGGCCCGACTCACGTATGTGAAACTCCAGGACGAATCGGAAGCCACGGACCACATCGCCGCGCAGGAGGTCCGTCTCGCCGCGAACAGCGTGTTCAGGGCCGCTCACTTCGACCTCGGTGCGCGGCTGGCCCGCAATGACCTGCGCGTGCGTCTGCTGGGCCCCGGCGCGAATGCGCAGATGTTCGGGTTGTTCCTGGCCGACGGTCGTCGCCACGTCGATAACCAAACCCGCATCGACCACGAGGCCGGCGATGCGACGAGCTTCGAACACTATCGCGGGATCATGAATGATCATGGCCGTGGTGTGTTCAACGGGAAGATCATCGTGCACGACGGAGCGGACGGCACCGACGCGCAGTTGAATAACCGCAATCTGCTCCTGTCCAGAACTGCCGAGATCGACACGAAGCCGGAGCTGGAGATCTACACCGACGACGTCAAGTGCGCCCACGGCGCCACGACGGGACAACTGGACGACATCGCACTATTTTACCTGCGGGCCCGCGGCATCCCGGCCAGGGTCGCGAAGCACATGCTCGTGATCGCATTCGCCCGGGAAATTCTCGAACAATTCGACCCGGCAGCGAGCGAGCTCGCCGACTACGTCAACGCCACTCTGGAACGGCGCTTGCCGGAATGAGCCAATGAACGCCAAGATGCAGAATCGCGATTCAGCCAAATTCGATGCGGCGCGTCTGCGCGAAGACTTCCCGATCCTCGCACAGGAAATCAACGGGCACCGGCTCGCGTTCCTGGACAGCGCCGCATCGTCGCAGAAACCGCAATCCGTCATCGATGCCGTGTCGCGCTACTACGAACGCGACAATGCCAATATTCATCGTGGCGTGCATACACTGAGCCACCGCGCGACCGAGGCACACGAACATGCGCGCGAGAGCGTGCGTCGCTTCATCAATGCGGGCGCAACTCGGGAAATCATCTTCACCCGCGGCACGACCGAAGCGATCAACCTGATTGCGTCGTCGCTTGGCGAGACGATGCAGGCCGGCGACGAGATCGTCATTACCCACCTCGAACACCATTCGAATATCGTGCCGTGGCAGTTGCTCTGCGAACGCATCGGCACGGTGCTCAGGATCGTGCCGATCAATAAGCGCGGCGAAATCGATATGGCCGCGTACGAGGCATTGCTAGGTCCGCGCACGAAGCTCGTATCCGTCGCGCATGTCTCAAATGCGCTCGGCACGGTACTGCCGGTTGACGAGATCATCGCTGCCGCGAAACAGCGAAGTATCCCCGTCCTGCTGGACGGTGCCCAGGCGATTCCGCATCAGCCGGTGGACGTCACGGCACTAGGCTGCGACTTCTACGCGTTCTCGGGACACAAGATGTTTGCCCCGACGGGCATCGGCGTCCTGTATGGCCGCGAAGCATGGCTCGACCGACTGCCTCCGTACCAGGGTGGCGGCGACATGATCCTGGAGGTCAGTTTCGACGGCACGACCTACAACGAGCTGCCATACAAGTTCGAAGCAGGCACGCCCAATATCGCCGGCGCCATCGGCCTCGGCGCCGCCATCGACTATCTCGAGGGCGTCGGGATGGCGAATATCCAGGCTTATGAGGCCGGACTGCTCCAGTACACCACGGATGCGATCGGCTCCATTGACGGCATTCAACTGTTCGGGACGGCGGCGCACAAGGCCGGGGTCGTCTCGTTCAACGTGGACGGCATTCACCCGCATGATCTCGGTACGGTACTGGATCACCAGGGTGTGGCCATTCGCACCGGTCATCATTGCGCCATGCCGGTCATGGATTTCTTCGGCGTGGCCGGGACGGCGCGTGCATCCCTCGCGTTCTATAACGTCCAGGAGGACATCGACCAGCTCCTCGAAGCAATTCAGCTCGCGATCAGGATGTTCAAGGAATGACGGCTTCAGACACGAACGACCTGCGGGACCTCTACCGGCAGACGGTTCTGGACCACAGCCGTCAGCCGCGCAATTTCCGGCGCATCGCGAATGCCAGCGCCGCGGCCGAAGGCCACAACCCGCTATGCGGTGACAAGATTACCGTCTACGTCAGGATCGACGACGAATCGATCGAAGAGGTCGCGTTCGAAGGCGTCGGTTGCGCCATTTCGCAAGCGTCCGCGTCGATCATGACCGAGCAGGTCGAACACCGGACGACGGCCGAAGCCCGGGACTGCATCGAAGAAGTGATGAATCAATTCGATCGAGGCATAGAGAACCCCCCGGTAGCACAGAGCGACATGGCGGCCCTGGCCGGCGTGCGCGCGTATCCTTCGCGCGTAAAGTGCGCGACGCTGCCGTGGAAGACCCTGCGCGCCGCCCTCGCAGGCCAACAACAAACCGTAACGACAGAAGAGTAAGAAATGTTCGGACCCGACAGTGAACCAGTCGCGCTCAAACGCGATGTCGACGCAACCCTCGTTCCGGATGGATTCCAGGTGCGGCTGAATGTCGATAGCCTGGTCTATATCACGCAGGCGATGGGCGGATCGTTCACGATCTATTTCGAAGGCAACCTGTTTCGCGTCGGTGGCCTCGACGCCGACGCGCTTGGCAAAGAACCGATCGCCCCACCCGACTTGCCCGAGAACGCCAGCGACGAAGAATTCGAGACGATCGTCTGGGACCAGATGAAGACGGTGTACGATCCGGAGATTCCGATCAACGTCGTCGACCTCGGCCTGATCTATGACTGCCGCATTTCGCAGATGCCCGACGGCAAACGCTATGTATATGCCGAGATGACGCTGACGGCACCGGGCTGCGGAATGGGCGATATCCTCGTGCAGGATGTTCGCGAAAAAATCGGTATCATTCCGACCGTCGGCAAGGTGGACGTCGAGCTGGTGCTCGACCCGCCGTGGAACCAGACGATGATGTCGGAGGCGGCACAACTCGAAGCGGGCCTGCTCTGACTACCTGCCAACCCTCTGCGAAGACGGATTCATACAATGACCAAACGGGTCACTCTGCTCCGGCACGCGAAATCCAGTCACGACAACATCTCGTTGTCCGATCATGACCGTCCGCTGAGCCAGCGCGGCGAGCGCGATGCGCCCCGCATGGGCCATCGGCTGCTCGACCATGGCGGCAGACCTTCATTGATCGTGACGAGTACCGCTCGACGTGCGCGGCAGACCGCCCGCCTGGTCGCCGAGGCAATTGGCTATCCGCGCGAGTTCCTGCAGTCCGAACGCGAGTTGTACCTGGCCTCCCCCGACACGATCCTCAACGTCATCGCCGGTCAGGACAACACTTTCAACGACATGGTGGTGTGTGGACACAACCCGGGTATCACGGAACTTGCATGCGACCTGAGCGGCACCTACATCGACAACGTCCCGACCGCAGGCATTGTCATCCTCGAGGCGAATATCGATTCGTGGGACGAACTGGGCCGTGCGCGATGCGATCTCATCGACTTCGACTACCCTAAAAAGCCGGACTCAGCCTGACGTCTTGCGTCCCGGCGACAGCAGACCGGACCGCTTCACATAACGATCTCGCCGATCCGCGGCACCCTCAACGCTGCGGAAATCGGCCTATTCACGCTCCGGATTGGTATTTTTGGTACGCGCGTCATGGCACGCGCCCGGCGATCCGGGAATGATTGCACGCTAGCTGCCTCACAGCGTGACCGACCCGATCGATGGGATAGCCGTTGAGTACCAACAATACCAATCAAACTCCGGCCAGCTTCCGCGCACATCTTGTAAACGTGGTGAGCTTGCGATCCGTGCAGCCTGCCGGGAACTCTGCCTCGTGAAGCGCGCATCCCCGCTGGTCCTCGTCGTCGACGACGATCCCATCGTGCGCATACTGAGCGAGCAGAGCCTGCGCGCCGCGGATTTTAAAGTCGTATCCTTGCCTGACGCCGCGAGCGTTCTCGAGAAGATCGACGAGATCAGGCCCGACGTCATGCTGCTGGATGTTCAGCTCCTCGGCATGGATGGATTTGCGCTGTGCGAAGAACTGCAGCGTCATGAGACCGGCAAGACCGTGCCGATAATCGTCATGACGGCGCACGACGACGCCGCGTCGGTCAGTCGCGCATTCGACGTCGGCGCCCAGGACTTTATCAACAAACCGGTCCCGTGGGCCGTCCTGCCCTACCGGGTTAGCAACGTCCTGCGGATCAAGAGCGCATTCGACAAGTTGCAAACCAGCGAAAGGCGCAATCGCGTGTTGCTGAAGGCGATCCCGGATCAGATTCACATCATGAACGCGCAGGGCGAGCTGGTCGAATGCCTGAGTGAAGAACGATACCCGCTATCGGCGGGCGATTCGCTCGAGAACTTCCTGCCGGCGCATGCGGCTCGGGAGGCGCAAAATTTCATCGAGTGCGCACTCCAGAGCGGCGAAATTCAGACATTCGAGCACGACCTCGGCGACGATCGGGGGCAGTTCGAGACCCGGTTGATCGCGCAGAACGACGAAACCGTTCTCGCCATCGTTCGCGACATTACCGATCGCAAGCAGGCCGAGGAGAAGGTTCATCACCTCGCCTATCACGACAATCTGACCGGTCTGCCGAATCGCCAGCACTTCTCTAACCGGCTGCGGCGGGCAATTCGCGACGCCCGCGAGAACGGCCAGATGCTGGCGACCCTGTATATCGACCTGGATCGATTCAAGCGCATTAATGACACGCTTGGCCACCGGGTCGGCGATGCATTACTCAAGGCCGTTGCCAAGCGGCTGGATCACTGCGTGCGGATCGATGACGCCGTTGCTCGCGTCGAGCATCCTGATCAATACGAACCCCGGTTGGCCCGACTCGGCGGAGACGAGTTCGTCGTTGTCATCGAAGAGATCGATGAAGAACCCCAGGTCGACGTGGTCGCCAACCGTATTCGCGACGCGTTGCTCGCACCATTCAAATATGAAGGTCACCAGTTCGTCGTGACGCCGAGTATCGGCATCGCCCTGTATCCGCGGGACGGCAAGAAGATCGACGATCTCCTGATGCACGCCGACATGGCAATGTATGAAGCGAAGGCCTCCGGCCGCAATAATTATCGGTTTTACAGCGAGGCGATGAACCTCCGCTCGGTAGAGCGGCTTGACCTCGAGAACGACCTGCAGAACGCGATCCGCGAAAAAGCTTTCCAGTTGCACTACCAGCCGAAGATCGATCTGCGCACGTCACGGATCGTGGGCGTCGAGGCGCTGCTGCGCTGGAATCACTCGGAGCGCGGCTGGGTCTCGCCGGCTCAGTTCATACCGATCGCAGAGGAAACCGGACTAATCAACGAGCTCGGCGAATGGGTCGTCCGCCAGATCTGCGAACAGATTCGCGCATGGGATCGAAAAGGCATCAACGATATCAGCGTCGCCGTGAATGTCTCGAGCCGACAATTCTGCCGCGAAGAATTGCTGGAATCAGTCCTGCGCATCGTCTGGGAGACCGGAATTCGGCCGCAAAGTCTGGAACTCGAAATCACCGAGAGCATGCTCATGCGGAATGTCGAAGAGACCAGGGCCGCGTTACATGCATTCAAGGATGCCGGCCTGCGAATTTCCGTCGACGATTTCGGTACCGGCTACTCGTCGCTCAACTACCTGAAGCAATTTCCGCTGGACTCACTGAAGATCGACCGATCGTTTGTGCAGGACCTGCACCGGGATCGAGACGACGCCGCGATCTGCGCGGCAATTCTCGCGATGGCGAAGGAACTCGATCTGAGCGTCGTTGCGGAGGGCGTCGAACTCGAGGAGCAACTCGATTTTCTGAGAAAACACAACTGCGATCAGGTTCAGGGTTTTCTGTTCAGCAAGCCTCTGTCGGCACCGGAGTTCGAACGCTTGTACTCTGCGAGCCTCTCCGAGCATATCTTCCTCGAAGGCGTCACGGAACAGTAGCTGCGGTCTTCAACCCTTGTCTTGCGCCAGCAACGTCGCGTTGCCGCCGATCGCTGCCGTGTTGATGGTGACCGTTTTCTCCGTCACGAACCGCATCAGGTAATGCGGTCCGCCGGCCTTCGGCCCGGTTCCGGACAACCCCCGACCGCCGAACGGCTGAACGCCTACGACCGCACCGATCATATTCCGATTGACATAGACGTTACCGACACCGATGCGCGCTGCGATAGCGTCGCTACGCTGCTCGATGCGCGACTGCACGCCAAACGTAAGTCCGAATCCCATTCGCTCGATATTACCGAGGACTTCATCCAGGTCGGCCGCGGCATAACGGATGACGTGCAGCACGGGGCCGAAGACCTCGTGCTCGAGCAATGTGAAGTCGTCGATCTCGACGGCGACGGGAGCGAAGAAATGACCATCGTCCAGGCCGGCTGGCAGCGGACATTCGAACACCAGCCTTCCAGCCGAGATGATTTTGTCCCGATGTGCACGAAGTGCGCGTAACGCCGACGCGTCGATCACGGGCCCGACATCGGTGTCGAGCCGAGCGGGATGCCCGATACGGATCTCGGCCATCCGACCCCGCAATAGCCCGAGGACGCGCTCTGCGATGTCGTTCTGAATGAACAGCACCCGCAGTGCCGAACATCGCTGACCCGCGCTATTGAACGCCGACGCGACGACATCCTTGACGACCTGTTCGGCGAGCGCGGTGCTATCGACGACCATCGCATTCTGCCCGCCCGTTTCTGCGATCAATGTTCCAATCGCACCGTCGCGGTTGGCCAGCGCACGATTGATCGCGACCGCCGTAGCCGTCGAGCCGGTAAATACGACGCCGGCGATCGCCTGATTCGACACTGCTCTGGCGCCCGCCGTCGAACCCTCGCCCGGGACGAACTGCAACGCCCCGGCCGGAACCCCTCCCTCATGCAGCAGCTCGATTACGCGGGCGGCGACGAGGCTTGTCTGTTCCGCGGGCTTCGCGACCACCGTGTTCCCTGCGACCAGGGCCGCGGCGACCTGGCCGGTGAATATCGCGACCGGAAAATTCCACGGGCTGATGCAGACGAATACGCCACGACCCGATAGCGTCAGCTCGTTGCGTTCACCCGTCGGCCCGGGGAGAACCATGGGCTCGCTCATCAAACTGATGGCTTCCGCAGCGTAGTAGCGCAGGAAGTCGACAGCCTCGCGCAACTCGGCGAACGCGTCGGGGATACATTTGCCGGCCTCCGCCACGCACAGGGCAAGGAGTTCCGGTCCGTGCGCTTCGAGCAGATCGGCACCGTTACGCAGCGCTCGCGCGCGCTCGGTAACCCCGAACGCGTCCCACGAAGGAAATGCCGCGCTGGCCGCACTAACCGCAGCGTCGATATCGTCAACCGTCGCAAACCGCACCCGACCGATCTCAAGACGACGATCTGCGGGACTGGTGACCGGCACCGTATCACCGGCCCGAACCTCCCCATTCACGATCGGCAACGCCAGGCGTGGGCCCGCCAGCGCAGCCTGCAGTTCCGGTGACAGTTCCGCGAGCGCCGCGCCGTCGCTGAAATTTAGACCGGCCGAATTTTGCCGGGTCTTGCCGAATAACGCCGGCGGCTGCGCGATACGCGGATTAACGATCGGCTCACCGTGGCCCAAACCGGGTTGCCGCACGAGTTCGGCGGCCGGTACGGACTCGTCGACGATACGGTTGACGAAGGAGGTATTCGCGCCGTTCTCCAGCAGGCGACGAACGAGGTACGGCAGCAGGTCCTCGTGCCGGCCCACCGGGGCATAGACGCGACACGGGACCCGACGATCACCCGCTGCAGCCAGCGCCTCGAACAGCGGCTCGCCCATGCCATGCAGGCGCTGAAACTCGAAATCAACGCCGACAGGTACCGTCTGCATGACGTAGGCGATCGTGTGGGCGTTGTGCGTGGCGAACTGGGGCCACAGGCGACTGTCCGGCGCCGTCAGCCGGCGCACACAGGCCATATACGAAATATCTGTGTTGGCCTTGCGCGTGAAGACCGGGTAACTCGGCCAACCGTTTTCCTGAGCATGCTTGATCTCCGTATCCCAGTAGGCGCCCTTGACCAGGCGAACCGGGATCGTCCGACCCCCCCGCCCGGCCAGATCCTGCAGCCAGTCGAGCACCGCGGTCGCTCGCCGCTGGTAGGCCTGCACCGCCAGCCCGAGACCGCTCCAGCCCGCAAGACGACCATCGTCGAAAACGGCCTCGAAGATTGCCAGCGTCAGCTCCAGGCGATCGGACTCCTCCGCGTCGACCGTCAACGGCACATTGGCAGCGCGCGCGGCGCAAGCCAGTTCCAGCAGCCTGGGCGCGACCTCGTTGCGCGAGCGAGCGAGCTGCGCGAATTCGAGTCGCGGGGACAAGGCCGACAGCTTGATGGACACCCCCGCCCCGGCCATCACGCCGGCATCCGGATCATTGTTCGCGCCGACCCGTTCGATCGCATGCAGATACGCGTCATGAAAACCACGCGCGTCGTGCGCCGTCATTGCGGCTTCGCCGAGCATGTCGAACGAATAACGCTCTTCGACGTGCGGGTTGCCGGTGGCGCATGTCAGCGCATCGTCGATATCCCGACCCATGACGAACTGTTTACCCATGATTTGCATGGCCTGCATGAAAGCAGCCCGAACGATCGGTTCGCCGAGTCGCGCAATGAGACGATGAACGAAACCCGGCGCATCCGTTTCCGCGTCGGAAGCGGGACTAATCAGTCGCCCCGTCAGCATCAGGCCCCACGTCGAAGCGTTGACGAACAAAGATTCGCTGTCGCCGAGATGACGCTGCCAGTCGCCCGCGGCGAGGCGGTCCGCAATCAGCAGATCGGCCGTATCAGCATCCGGCACCCGCAGCAACGACTCCGCAAGGCACATCAGGGCGACGCCTTCCGCCGATGACAGATCGTATTGGGACAGGAACGAATCCAGCCCGGCCGACGACGAACGATCGCCGCGGACGCTCTCGACCAGGCTCTCGGCGAACGCTTCGATTCGTTCGCGCATGTCTTCGGCGCACTGCGCGTCCCGCGCAAGCTCGCGAACGA
>CAZISL010000257.1:0-12821 GCA_964541975.1 uncultured Chromatiaceae bacterium
GCTTCCTGCAGCCGCTTGGCTGTGGGTTGTTCGGTGCGTTCCTGCTGCTGGTCCTGTCCGGCCATGTCAGCCTCCACCCAGCAGCTGACCGATTGCGGTCAATGCCCGTTCGAATTGAGAGGTCCAGATCGGCGCGTTGCCGCGGACCGCGAAGATCAGTACGACGAAGCCCATCGTCATCGAGATCGGGAAGCCGACGGCGAACAGGTTCAGCGTCGGGGCCGCACGGCTGATGACGCCGAACGCGATATTGACCATCAGGATCGCGACGACCGACGGCAACGCCAGCTGCATCGCGCCGGTGAACAACACTTGCGCGAAGTCGACGAGATAGCGGGCCGCCCCGGCATCGATGCCTCCGGAGCCGATCGGAATCAGTGCGTAACTCTGTGCGACGATGTCGATCAGCGCGAGGTGCGCGTCCATCGCCAGCAGCAACAGCGTCGCGACGATGACATACAGACGGCCAAGCAGGGGAATGTTGCCCATCTGCGGGTCGACGACGGTGGCGAAACTCAGGCCCATGCCGGTGGAGATCACCTGGCCCGCGAACACGGCCGCCTCGACCGCCAGCGTCAGCGCGAAACCGATGGCCAGACCGAGGACGATCTCCTGCAATACGGTCAGGATGCCGAGCGCGCTCAGCGGCGAGTATTCGGGGATCGACTGCACGGCCGGCAGCATCGCGACCGAGAGTACAACGGCGATCAGCACCCGCACGCGCGCCGGCGCGAACACGGCGCCGAGCACCGGCGCGATCAGGACGAGCCCGATCACGCGCATCGACGCCCACATCGGGGCGTTGATGGAGTCGGCGATTTGCAGGACGCTGAACATGGTGAACGTCGATCCCTAACCGATCATCGTCGGTATCTGGTTAAACAGGTTGATCGTGTAGCTCATGATCAGCTGCAACATCCATGGCCCGGCGATCATCAGCATGATGACCAGCGCCATGAGCTTCGGGATGAATGTCAGTGTCATCTCATTGATCTGCGTGGCGGCCTGCAGCACGCCGATCAGTACACCCGTCGCGAGAGCGCTCAGCAGTAACGGCGCGGCCAGCATGGTCGTGATGGTCAATGAGTCGCTGACGATCGTGAGTACGGATTCGGGAGTCATGACATCGCCCTCAGGTCGCGAAGCTCGTGGCCAGCGTGCCGACGATCAGGCCCCAGCCGTCTACGAGCACGAATAACATGATCTTGAAGGGCAGGGAGATCAGCATCGGCGACAGCATCATCATGCCCATCGACATCAGCACGCTCGATACGACGAGGTCGATGATCAGGAACGGGATGAAGGTCAGGAAACCAATCTGGAACGCGGTCTTCAGTTCGCTCGTCATGAAGCTCGGCAACAGGACCGTCATCGGTACGTCGTCGAGCGAGTCGTAACCGTCGCTGCCGGCGAGCCCCGCAAACAGTTCGAGATCGGGCTCGCGCGTCTGGCTGAACATGAAGCCGCGCAGCGGGCCCTGTGCCTCGTCGGCGGCTTCGAGCAGTTCGATCTCCCCAGCCATGTACGGCTGCACGCCGTTGTCATAGACGTCGTTCATGACCGGTGCCATGACGAAGAAACTCAGGAACAGCGCGAGGCCGATCAGTACCTGGTTCGGCGGTGTCTGCGGCATGCCGATCGCCTGGCGCAATATCGCCAGCACGATGACGATGCGGGTGAACGACGTGGCGGCCAGGATCAGTGACGGCAGGAACGTCAGCGCCGTCATCAGCATCAGGATCTGGATGCTGACGGACCATGTCTGACCCCCGGTCGTATCGTCCGCAATCGTTAGGGCTGGAATGCCGACGTTCGCGAACGCCATGACCGGTGCCAGCGATGCTGCGAGTAAGACGATTGTCTTGAACGCGTTCTTCATTCCGTTGCATCCATGACGTCAGAAAAATTCGGCGTCTGCGGGCGCGCCTGCATGACATGTAGCGAGCGCATCCCGGTCGGGCCGACGCCAACGAGAATCTCTTCGTCGTTGACCCGCAGTAACACGACCTTCTCGCGGTTGCCGAGTGATACACCGCTGACGACCTGGATCAGGCCGGACTGCAGGTGGCCACCGGTCTTCAGGCGCTGAGCGACCCACGCGAGCGCGCCGACGATGGCGAGTACCGCGACGAGGCTGCCGAGCATGCGCAGCGCCGGGCCCCACATGTCGGCCGGCGCCGTTCCGCTGGCGAGACCGCCCGCGGTTGCGCCGGTCTCGGCGAGTGCTTCCATGCTTGGTAGTGCAAGCGCCATCGAAATGGCGGTGACCATCAGCACGATTGAAGAACAACTGGATCGCATTCGATTCGCTCCTAGGTCGTGACCAGCGCAGTCTCGGAAGGCGAGAGGATGTCGATCAGGCGAATGCCGAACTTGTCGTTGACAACGACGATCTCGCCGCGCGCGACTAGCGCGCCGTTGACGATGACGTCCAGCGGCTCACCGGCGTTGCGGTCGAGTTCGACCACCGCGCCCTGCGACAGGTTCAGCAGCTTGCCGATGGTCATTTCCGTGCGGCCGACTTCCAGCGCCAGCGTCACGGGCACGTCGAGGATCAGCTCGACGTCGGGCCGCGGACCACCGCCGCCGCCATTGCTGCCGACATCCTGGAAGTCGGCGGCTTCGAACTGGCCGGTTGACGAAGATGCTTCGGTCGGCTGTTCGGCCTCCGGCGCGTTCTCTTCTTCCGGCGTATCGGGTTTCTCGGCATCAGTCATGTTGCTCTCCCAGAATGTGGGCATTGATCAGGCGCTTGACCTGCACGGCGTTATGGCCTTTGAACACACCGAAGGTGCCCTCGGCGACCGGCTCGTCGCCGGCGAATATGGTGATGCTCGTTGGCTGGTCCATCGCGATGACGTCGCCCGTTTTTGCGCTCGTGATGTCGCGAAGGTTGATCTTCGTTTCGGCCAGGATCGCACGCAGGTCGATCTGCGCATCGCGCACGTCATTCTTCAGTTGCGTACGCCACTTGACCGATTCGGCGGCGGATTCCTCCGCCTGTCCGGCGTCCTGCAGGAAACGCAACGGCTCGACGAGTCGCGCCGGGAAGACCGTCTGTAATTCGTAGGTTTGCTCGCGAATCTCGAAGCGAAAACCCGAGACGCTGACCGCGTCGGAACCGCCGGCGACCGACGCGAAGATCGGATTGGTTGCCATGCCTTCCTGTTCGAAGTCCAGCTCGATGAACGGGCTCCACGCTTCCTTCAGATCCGCGCAGACGCGGTCGATGAAGCGGCGCACCAGGCGCTGCTCCATCGGTGTGAAGTCACCGACCTCGAGTGAGCGTTCACCCAGTCCGCTACCGCCGAAAAACACGTCGACGAGCGCAAAGATGAACTCCGAGCTCATGCAGATCGTGCCCTTGATGTCGTTCGGCTTGATACGGATGACATTCAGCCCGGTCGGTACCGGCAGCTGCCGCGCATAGTCGCCCCAGCGATAGGCCATGCCGGGCAGGACAGTGATGTCGACGGATTCCTGGAAGAATTCGCGGCCTGTTGTCTTCAGCAGGCTAACCATGCGTTCACTGATCGACTCCAGCGCGGGAACCTGGTCGGCGATGATGCGCTCCCAGTGGTCTGGGTGCAGATCCCGCACCTCTCCTTCGCGCGCGCCGCGCAGATCATCGGAGTCTTCCGTCAGGTCCGCTTCGCGCAGCGCCTGCGTTTCTTCCTCGGTGAGTACGTCTTTGTGATCCATCGCAGTGAATTGAGCTGTTATTGAACGACGAAGGTCGTGAAGTAGAGGTCGTCGACGCCAGGCTTGCCGATATTGCGCTTCAGGATGCTGCGGACTTCTGTCAGCGCTTCCTGACGCAGGGCTTCCTTACCCTCGGTGTTCGTCAGTTCCATGACCGACTTGCCGCCCATCAGCATCAGCAGGTTGTTGCGAATCAGGGGCAGGTGCGTGTTGACGGCCTGGATGGATTCGTCTTCGCGCGACATGACCTCGACGGTCACCTGTAGGAAGCGGATCGCGTCCTGGTCCTCGAAGCTAACCACCATCGGTGGATCGAGTGCGAGATAGATCGGCGGGCCGAGATCAGCGCGTTTTTCTTCCTCGGTGGGCTCGGGGAGTGCCGGGCATCCCGGCGTAACGTCCCGCATGAACTGGCAAGCCAGCATCGGGCCAACGAGTTGACTCGCGAGCATCAGGCCGAAAAGGCCGACGGCGATGATCACCGTTTTGACCATTCCGCCGCCGCTGCTGCTGGCTACGGCTTCTTCCGGGGTCGGAGTTTGTTCAGTGTCTTCTGCCATTTGACTAGTTCCGTGGATAACCTGCGTGTTACTAAGCAAGTCCCGTGCCAAGTCAGATGGCCGTATGAAAAACTATAAAAATCAGATATTTATGATTACCGTCTAAAGGCGTGGTCAATCGCTTGACGGTCTATTGGCGCGACGTGCCAAGAATTTGTCCCGCGCGGCCGACGGAATTCCGGCTCATGCGTAGAGATCGACGAGACGGTCTGACACTCGCACGATCGTCTGGCCGGCGGACGGGTCGTTGGCGGACGATGCGTCCGGATCGAAGTCCGCGGCACGCCGACCGGCCGGCGACGCGTCGGGATCGGCCACGAATCTTTGCGCCTCGTCGGATACGTCGGTCCCGACCAGGTCGAGGCCGTTGCTATCGAACATCTCGCGCAGCTTCGGGAGGGTAGACTCGATCGCTTCGCGTGCCTGGCTGTTGTTCGCGGTGAACCAGACGCGCGCCGTGTCTTCTTCAATCTCGATCCGCACGTCCAACTGGCCGAGGTGCTCCGGATGCAGCTTGATACGCGCCGACTGAACGCCGCCATCCGCCATCATCATCAGTCGCTGACCGAGGCCCTGCGACCACTGCGCCTGGTCGGCAAGCGGTTGCAGTGGTCGTTGCCCCGCGAGCAGGCCGAGGGTCGTCGAATCCGCCGGTCGCGCCATCGTGGCGGCGGGATCGATCGTCTGCGTGGTCGCCGGTCCGGCATTCAGGCTGAATTCCGCGGGAACCCGGGCGCCGCTCGGCACTTCCACGCGGTCGTTCGGCACCAGGCGCATCAGGCCGTCGGGTAACTGGCGCCGGCCATCGCCGGTTTGACCATCGCCGCCTTCCATCGACGCATCGGCGCCGCTGTCGGCGAGCGACAACGAGTCGAGAACTCCGGCTCTGAGCGAATCTGCCCGCGCGGTTTCGGCGGCTGCGTCGCCATTGGCCAATCGCGTCGCCGGGACCAGCGCCGCCGGGATTCGCATGCCGTCGGTCTGCAATGACGATTCGGACGCGCTCGCGCCGTTGGTCGTTGCGGACCGCAGGGGAGTCGCGTTGATTCGCGCCAGGTCGGTATCAATCTTGCCAGCGTCTGCCGGCGCGTCCGCAATCCATTGCTGAGCGGCAATCTGCGTGGTGGCCGGCATCCCCGTCGCACCCGGTAACATGTTGCCGGTTTGCGGTGGTGGATTGCCGCCGGGTTGCGAAGTGTTGCCGGTGGGAATTTCAGCTTCTGCAACCGGAAGGTTCAGCAAACTTAGCGCGGTCGCCGTTTCCGACTCCGGATTCGAGGTCTCGGTCGAGCGCGGCGTCGTGGGTGTTGCGACGGATTGCGGTTCCGCGGGCGCTTGTGCTTCGACGCTGTCGAGCGTGGCCGCGAACGAGCGCTGCCCGTCGGTACCGCGCAAGTCGTTGTCTGATAAGGATTTCGTTCCGGCATCTTCGGCCGACGCCTGCGTCCCGCGAGTCGAGGATGGCGCTTCACGGCTCTTGACGGGCGCCGCCTGGCGCGGCGTTGCCGCCGTCACCATGTCGGTGCTTACCAAAGTCAGTGCTGTCGTCGCATCAGTCACGGATCAACGTTTACCTGCTCGATTCGATGTGCCGGTCGCTCGGGCGCCGGTCACATGGTTGCCTCGCAGGTATAAATGCAGGATCCGTGCCAGATCCTTGCGGCGGACCTCAGGTCTTGGTCGCGAACTGCATCCTGCCGATCTCGTCGAGCGTGGCCTGTTCGCGGCGTCCTTCGACGACCTGTTCCTGCTCCGCGGCACGTTCTCCGTAACGCTTGATCGCCATCGATTTCGAGCGAACCTCGTTCCACTCTTCCATTTGCTGCTCGAGTTGATCGCACAGGCGCTCCACGAGTTCCTGCTGGTGGCGCACGCAGACCTGCAGGCGTTCGACGAACTGGCGGCGACTCCGAACGAGTGCGATGTCGACCGTATCGGATTCCGATGCGGCGAGTTCACGGTACTCTTCGAGATAACTCGTGAGCTGTTCGAGGCGCGTTTCCTCGGACTGCAGATTAAACAGTTGGTCCGACACTTTCTGTGCCATCAGGGTCTCTTCGCGGGCAGCGATGTTGTGAATGGATTTGATGCGTTTCGATCGAGTCATGATGTGATTCCTTTCCTTCATGCTGTGTGTTCGGTGTTGGCAACGATGGCGGTGTCGGGCGGCACTGCGACGACCGGCCGACTGCGAATGACTGCGTCGAGCTGTGCGATGCTGTCGTTGAGCCCGACCGGGCTGCCTTGTGATTGACCGAGAAAGTTCTCGATCATCGGCCATAGCTGCACGGCGCGATCGAGTTGCGGATCGCTGCCCTGGCGATAGGCGCCGACCGTGATCAGGTCGCGGTGACGCATGTAATACGAGTAAATGCGGCGAAATTCCTGCGCCGTCGCGAGGTGTTGTGCGGAAGCGATGCGTGGCATCGACCGGCTGACGGACTGTTCGACATCGATCGGCGGGTAGATGCCGCTCTCGGCGATCTCGCGCGATAACATGATGTGCCCGTCCAGGATGGCACGTGCCGCGTCGACAATCGGGTCCTGCTGGTCGTCACCTTCGGCGAGCACGGTATAGAAAGCGGTGATCGAGCCATCGCCGGACACCCCGGTACCGGCGCGCTCTACGAGTTGCGGTAGCTTGGCGAAGACTGACGGCGGGTATCCTTTCGTCGCGGGCGGCTCGCCGATGGCGAGGCCGATCTCGCGTTGCGCCTGTGCGAAGCGGGTCAATGAATCCATCAACAGCAGGACGTGCTTGCCGCGGTCCCGGTAGTACTCTGCGATGCTGGTGGCAACCCATGCGCCGTGAATGCGCATCAACGGCGAACTGTCGGCCGGCGTCGCGACGACGACCGAACGCGCCAGTCCAGCCTCGCCGAGGTTGTCCTCGACGAATTCCTTGACCTCGCGGCCACGCTCGCCGATGAGTCCGACGACGATTACGTCTGCGTTCGTGAAGCGCGTCATCATCGCGAGGAGGCTGCTCTTGCCGATGCCGCTGCCGGCGAACAGGCCGAGCCGCTGGCCGCGGCCGGTCGTGAATAATGCATTCAATGAGCGCACGCCGACGTCGAGCGGTTGGTCGATCGGCTGACGTGCAAGCGGATTGATCTCCTGTCCCTGCAGCGCCACACGCTTGTCGCACAGTATCCGGCCCCGCCCGTCGAGCGGCGTTCCCGCGCCGTCGATGACACGCCCGAGCAGTTCGTCGCCGACCGCAACCTGGCATACGCTGCTCGTGGGACGAACCCGCGCGCGCGGTTTCAGGCCGCGCAGGGAGCCAGTCGGCATCAGGAACAGGCGCTCGCCCGAGAAGCCAACGACCTCCGCCTCGACCTCGCTGTCGTCGTTGGTCTGAATGAGGCATCGCGCGCCCAGCGCGGCCTCGCAACCCGTCGCTTCCATGGCCATGCCGGCGACCCGCGCCAGCTGACCCTCGACGACGACGCCCGGATCCCGGACGCGAGCCAGCCGCCCGGCGACGCGGCCGGACCAGCGCTCGCCGCGTCCCGCGACCATTTCCAGCAGGCGCGGATCAGGCATTGGATATTCTCTCGTCCTCGAACATCGTCGCGATGACGTTGTGCAGGCGCGTCTCGATCTGCACGTCGACGATGGAGTTCTTCGTCTCGATCTCGCAGCCGCCGCGTTCGATCGTGGCATCGGATGCGATGCTCCAGCCCTGGTGTATGTCTTCGTCACGCAGGCAGTCCTTGACAATATCCGCATCCGTCGGGTTGATGCGCACGACGACTTCGTCGGTGGAGGCCGGCAGTGCGGCGAGTCCCTCGCGAATCACGTCGACGATACGCTCGGGTTCCGTCTTCAATTCCTGTCGCACGACTTGCTGCGTGATCGCCTGGACGAGGGCAAGTAACTCTTCTTCGATGTGCCGGTCGAGATTGACGAACGGTCGCGCGAGGGCATCGAGGACGGTCTCGAGCGCCTTGCTGCGCGTGTCGATCTCGGCGCTCGCGGCGGCCAGGCCTGCCGCTTTGCCGTTCTCGAACCCGCGCGCCGTCGCTTCGTTTTCGAGCGCGGCGATTTCTTCCTTCGACCCACGCAACGGTGCGCCGGTCACGTTGGGCACGGTCCATGCAGGCAGCTCGTCGGCGACCGCGTCGCCGCGTATCAGTCTAGATAAAGTCATCGGATCCGGTCCCCAGTTGCAGTGTGCCGTCGTCGGCCATGCGGCGCGCAATGCTGACGATTTCCTTCTGTGCATCTTCGACTTCGCTGACGCGGACCGGGCCCTTCGCGTCGAGTTCGTCCTTCAGTAGTTCCGCGGCGCGCTTAGACATATTGCCGAAGACCTTGGAGCGCAGTGCTTCCTCGGCGCCCTTCAGCGCCAGAATCAATGTCTCGGACGTGACCTCACGCAGCAACGCCTGCATGCCTCGGTCGTCCAGCGTCCGCAGGTTTTCGAACACGATCATGTTTTCCTGGATCTGTTCCGAGAGATCCGCGTCGCGTTCGTCGAGATCCTCGAGGATCTTTTTGCCCGATTCCTTGTGCGTGGCATTCAGAATTTCCGCGGCCGCGCGCACGCCGCCGATCGCTTGCACCTTATAGCCCGCGCTGCCGGACGAACGTTCTCTCAGAACGTCGTCGAGTTCCTCGATCGCATGTTGCGGCACCTCTTCAAGCTTTGCGATGCGCGCGATGATGTCGGATGACACGCGCGCCGGTAGTTGCGAAATGATCTCCGCGGACTTCTTCGTCTCGAGTCCGGCCAGCACGATCGCCATGACCTGCGGGTGCTCCTGGCGAATGAGTTCGGCGACCTGCTTAGATTCCATTAACTGCAGCGAGTCGAGGCCCGTCGGCGCGTCACCGGCGAGCGATTCGAGCAGCGATGCCGCCTGGTCTTCGCCGAGCGATCCGGACAGCAGTCGCTTCAGAAATTGGGGCGAGCGGCCGGACAGCGGCGCTTCGGATTCGACGATGTGCGTGAAGTAACTCAACACCTCGTCGGCTTCCTCGCGACTGACCTTCGACAGCGTGGCCATGGCCTGGCCGATCTTCTGTACCTGGGAGACGGGCATGTGCTTCAGGACTTCCGTCGCCTCACGCTCCTCCAGCGACATCAGGAATATCGCCGCGCGGTCGCTGCCGTTCAGATCCGATAGGTTAATCATGTTTCAGTCTCGCTGCTTGATCGACTCGTGATGGTTCAACTGTCTTCTGAAACCCATTGCCGCACGACCAGCGCGACGCGTTCCGGATTCTTGTCCGCCAGCTGCCGGGCGATACTGACCTTGTCATCGAAACTCAGCGGTCCCATCGCGGTCTCGGTCAGGGTCGGGCTCGCGACCGGTTGCGTCAGGCCCTTGCTCAGCGATGTGATGATCGGTCGCGCGACGCGGAAGGCGATGAACAGCAGGAGGAGGGCGCCGGCTCCGGTCTTCAGCATGTTGAGCGTGCCGGGATTGTCCAGCAGACCCGGTTCTTCGATCTCGGGCGGTTCGGGCTGGGCGAGGAACGAAATATTACTGACGCTGAGCGAGTCGCCGCGCTCCGCTCTGAAGCCAACCGCGCTCTGCACGAGTTCGCGCACCTTCTCCAGTTCCGCTTCGCTCAGCGCCGCTGAGCCGGCTTCGCCTTCCTCGCTGACGGTCGGCTTATGGTCGACGATGACCGCGACTGACAGGCGTTCGATTTCGGCGAACGGTCGTTGCGTGTGGCTGAGCGTCCGGTCGACTTCGAAATTGCGTGTTTCCTGCGAAGACGTCTGCGTCGGTCCAGTTGCTTCGCTCGCGAGCTGCTCACCCGCCGCACCGGTTGCGGCGGGCAGGGCAGCCGGCGGCTGGTTGCTCAGTGCGCCCGGAATTCCGCCGTTGGCGAACTGTGAACCTTCGGTCCGGTCCTGGACGACCTGTTCGCTGCGCACGACTGCGCGGGTCGGGTCGAACTGCTCCCGCGTCTCCTCGCGCTGGGTGAAGTCGATCTTGGCCGTCACCGTCGCACGCACGCGCTCCGGTCCGAGGAGCGGCGTCAGGATGCTGACGATCCGCTCGACGTAGGATTGCTCGAGGCGCTGCACGTAGTCGAACTGGCTCGTCGTCATCGCCATGGCCGAATCGTCACCCGGCGATTTGAGCAAACGGCCATGCTGATCGACCACCGTGACGGCGGTTGATTGCAGCTCGGGCACGCTGGACGCGACCAGGTTGACGATCGACGAGATCTGCGGCTTTTCAAGCGTACGTCCGGGATAGAGATAGACGAGCACGGATGCACTCGGCTGCTTCTGCTTGCGCAGGAATACTGTGTTCTTGGGTAAGGCCAGGTGCACGCGCGAGCTCTGGACGGGCCGCAGTCTGCCGATGGTCTTGGCGAGCTCGGTTTCGAGCGCGTGGTGGTAACGCGCTTTCTCCATGAACTGGCTCGTCGAGAAACCGCTGTCGCCCTCGAGGATCTCCAGGCCGAAACCGCCGCCGCGCGGCAGCCCCTGGCCCGCGAGTTTCAGACGCGCATCGTGCAGGTGGTCGCTTGCGACGAGAATCGCACCGGACTTGCGGTCGATGCGATACGGAATCTCGGATCCGTTCAGTACGTCGACGATCTCGCCGGCATCCTGCCCGGACACGCTGGCGAAGAGCAGCGAGTAAGCGGGTTCATTCGCCCAGAAGGCTGCCATGACGCCGATCGTGATGCTCAGGGCGAGACCGACCAGCATCAGCAGCTGGCGCAGTCCCGGTACCTTGTTCAGCACGGCCAGTGGGCCTATCTCTGTGTCTGCCATCGTTAGTCCTTATGCGTATCAGTGTTCGGTTTCAGGCCCAATCAGATGGGCATGTTCATAACTTCGCGGTAGGCCTCGATCAGCCGGTTGCGAACTTCCGTCATGGCGCGGAACGAGATACTGGCCTTCTGCGTGGCGACCATGACTTCGGCGAGGCTCTGACTCTCGTCGCCGCGCAGGAATCCGTCGACCGACTCGCTGGCGATATTGCTCTGGTCATTGACCTTCTCGATCGCGCCGCGAAGTACGTTGCTGAACTGGTCATCGCCGGCCGGTTTCGCTGCGTCGACGTTGTGTGCCGTCGGCGTATTCATCTCGGTGGCGAGCGTGCGCATCTGGGCAATGACGCGATTGATTTCCATGTCACTCATCGTTCGTCTTCCATCTTTAGTTCAGTTGAATTACGCCTGTGCAGCCGATGCCGTGCGCGTGGATGCGTAACGGCCGGGTACGTCGATCCCGGCGTCGCGCAGCCGCGCGATCTTGTAGCGCAACGTGCGTGGGCTGATGCCGAGTAATTCGGCGGCCTTGTTGCGGTTGCCGGCGCCCTGCTGGAGTGCGTCGAGGATCAGCCGGCCTTCGATCGACTGCATGTTCGTGCGCAGTCCCTGTTCGTCGGTCTCGGATGCCGGTTGTTCGGTCGGTGCGTCGGTCACGCCCGTCGCCGTCGTTCGAGCATTGAGCTGCAGGTCGCGCGCGCGAATCTGCTGTCCGCTGCACATGATCGTCGCGCGCTGCAGGACGTTCTGCAGCTGGCGCACGTTGCCGGGCCAGTCGTGAGCCAGCAATGCCTCTTCGGCATCCGGCGCGAGGCAGGCCGCCGGCTGATCCGACTGTTCGGGCTGGCATGCGAAGTGCTGCGCCAATGGCAGTATGTCCTGGCGTCGCTCGCGCAGCGGTGGCAGCTCGATCGGGAATACACTCAAGCGGTAGAACAGGTCCTCGCGGAATCGCCCATCCTGCACCTCGTCCATCAGGTTGCGGTTGGTCGTTGCGACGATGCGCACGTCGAGCGCGATGCTCGACTTGCTGCCGATTCGTTCCACTTCTTTTTCCTGCAGCACGCGCAACAGCTTCGCCTGCAGGTCCTTGTCCATTTCGCTGATCTCGTCGAGCAGCAGCGTGCCGCCCTGAGCCTGCTCGAACTTGCCGGCGCGGGCCTCATGCGCGCCCGTGAATGCACCTTTTTCGTGGCCGAACAACACGGCCTCGAGCATATTCTCCGGAATCGCCGCGCAGTTGATCGCGATGAACGGGCCCTTGGCGCGCATGGATTGATCATGGATGTACCGCGCGACGACTTCCTTGCCGGTGCCGCTCTCACCGTTCAGCAGGACCGTAATATCGCGGGTCGCGACCTTGCGCGCCAGCTCAAACACCTGGATCGTGCGCGGGTCCGCGGCGATGACGCAATCATCGTCCGCGGCGGGTGTCGGGATGATGCGGTCGAGTTTCTCGAGCAGGGTCGGCGCCGAGAACGGCTTGACCAGGTAGTCGCTCGCACCTTCCAGCATGGCCTGCACGGCGTGTTCGATCGTGCCGTGCGCGGTCATCAGCAGGACCGGCAGTTGCGGCTGCTCGTTGCGAATGCGGCACAGCAGTTGGTAACCGTTCATCGGCTCCATCTGGAAGTCGGTCACGACCGCGACCACCGAATGGTGGCCGAGTATCGCGAGTGCCGACGTACCGTCCTCGGCACACAGCACGTCGTAGTTCGCCAGGCGCAGCGTCTCCGTCAGCGCTTCGCGCAGTGCCTTGTCGTCTTCGACGAGAAGAATTGTTGGTTGACTCATACCGCAGCTTCCTCTGCT
>CAZISL010000258.1:0-9594 GCA_964541975.1 uncultured Chromatiaceae bacterium
GCCATCGGCCACATCATCGTCGGCGACATGATCCGGCCGCCGTCGGCGAGGATCTGGATATCGCTGCGCAACGACGAATCACCGCTCGTTACCCATGGACCGGCATGACTGGACACGCTTGCGAGCAGACCCAGGCTGGCGATGCCGGCCGCTAGCAGCGACCCGGCGAAAGAGCTTGGCCTGATGGTAGTCATCGAATAGTTCTTGCCGTTCTGGTTGTATCAGGCTGCCGGGAAAGCGTTTGGTCTGGAAGCGTCGCAAGGACGCGCACATGCGGGAGTCCGACGCATGTTAATGACGTGGTGTCGGCGCCGCAAGCGGAGGAACCGCTGCCTGTTTACGCAGTCGGCCGATGTCGAAACGTCCATTCGCCAACCAACTTTCAAGGACTTAACTCCGGCACCTCTACGCACTTAAAAAAAGGGTGACATAACATAATGATTTAATGTAGATTACGCTCAGCCACCCGATGTGGGTGCAGAACCGGTCATCGGTATGAATGTGATGAACGGCTCGACAAGGTCTCATCAAGAAGGACCGCGAGCATTAACGCGAATCCGGAGGAAGACATGATGAGACTGAAAATCGCTTTAATTTCAACGATCCTGGCCCTGTCCGCGACAGCGGTTGCGGCCGAAACCAAACTCGACCGCCGCGTCGATGCAGCCACGGAAGTGCTGCAGCAACTCACCCGAATTCCCGAGCAGGGCATCCCGCCCAGCCTGCTCAAGAACGCTTACGGCATTGCCGTGATTCCGAACTACGTCAAGGCCGGCTTCATGATCGGCGGCGGATTCGGTAAGGGCGTGCTGGTCGTGCGCCATGCTGACGGCCGCTGGAGCAACCCGTCGTTCATCAGCATGGGCGGCGGCGGCATCGGCTGGCAGGCCGGTGTTCAGGGCAGCGACATCATCCTGGTATTCAAGAGCCGCAAGGGCGTCGACAACATCGCGAAAGGCAAATTCACGCTCGGCGCCGATGCGAACGTCGCCGCGGGACCGGTCGGCCGCCATACGTCGGCGTCCACGGACCTCGGGTTGAAAGCCGAGATTTACTCGTACTCGCGCAATCGCGGCCTGTTCGCGGGCGTATCGGTCGAAGGTGAATGGTTGAGCATGGACCACAAGGCCAACCTCGCCTACTACGACGCCGGCAGCAATGCCGCATCGCAGATCCTGTCGGACCAGCACATCCCGACCCCATCGTATGCCCGGCGCTTCATCGACGTACTGACCGCGGCGACCCCGCAGGTCAGCCTGCAAGGCACGAGCCGCACGGCCGCCAACACGGCGACGACGACGACACCGATCGACGACGGCGAGGCGAAGACATTCGCGATCGACGAAGCGCCGACGACTGGTGGAGACAACATTTTCTAGTACCGGCTCCTCCGTATGGCGACCCTGCGTCTCAGGACAACGGGTCGCTTTTTTTTACTCGCTCGCTTCTGCCACGCCTTTCGATCGCTCGTCTGAGCGGGGTCGGTTGACCCGGCATCCGGACACGTTAAATACTTGCGTATGGACGCATTTATGAAATTCGGCCGTGAAGGCTTCGAGGTGCTGCAGCCGTATCCGCTGCTTCAGGCGCTGGTCGTCATCATCATTTTTCTGGTGATGGCAAAGATCGTCGACACGATTTTCACCAGCGTGCTGCGCAAGATCGTGGCGCGCACGACCAACAATTTCGATGATCAGCTGATCGCGATCATGCACCGGCCGATATTCATGTCGGTTGCGGCAATCGGCCTGGTGTTCGCCACTTGGCGACTCAAGCTCGATCCGGGAATACAAAACACCACCACCGACATCATCCAGACAATTTTGATCATCGTCTGGATGATCTTCGGCCTCCGTTTCGCGCGCCTGATCGTCGGGGCAATGACACGCCATGAACGTCATTTCAAGTTCGTGCAACCCGCAACGGAGCCTCTGTTCGGCAACGCGGTCGCTGTCCTGCTGTTCGTCGCCGGCGTCTATTCGATCCTCGTCGCCTGGGACATCAACGTCACAGGCCTCGTCGCCTCCGCCGGTATTGTCGGCCTGGCGCTCAGCTTCGCGGCACAGGATACGTTGTCCAATTTGTTCGCCGGCATGGCGATCCTGGCAGACCGTCCGTACGCGATCGGCGACTACATCATCCTGGACACCGGCGAACGCGGAGCAGTCCAGCACATCGGGCTGCGCAGCACGCGCCTGCTGACCCGCGACGACGTAGAGGTCTCCATTCCAAATGGCGTCATGGGCAGCGCCAAGATCATCAACGAGGCCGGTGGGCCCGCTCACCGCTATCGCGTGCGCGTCGCCGTTGGCGTCGCTTACGGCAGTGACATCGACAAGGTGATGGAACTGCTGCTGGAGATCGCGAACGATCACCCGAAGGTGCAGCCCACGCCCGAGGCGCGTGCGCGGTTTCGCACCTTCGGAGAATCCAGTCTCGATTTCGAATTGCTGTGCTGGATCGCGCGACCCGCGGACCGCGGACTCGTTATTCACGAACTCAATTGCGCGATCTACAAAGGTTTCAACGAGAACGACATCACGATTCCGTTTCCGCAGCGGGATCTTTACATCAAGGAGATGCGCGGCACTACCTGATCGCCTGCGGGTCGCCCCAATCGTTCAACGTCAGTCCGAGGCTGGACTCGACTGTCGGCAGGAACTGTTCGAGACTCTTGTCGAACGGTTCGGTCGATGGCGTCGCCAGCATGACCTGCTCCACCACCGGCTGCGACGCCTGCGGCCAGATCATGACGTTTGCAATGAGCCCCAGATCGACCGGGGCAATGGCCGCGGGTGGATAAGCGAGGCGGCGCGTGACCTGATGCGTCAGGCCGTTCTCACGCAATAACAACAAGTTCAACCATACGCCCGACTGGACGATGACCTGACTGTTGTCCGGCGCAATGTACAGAAAGTCGGGTGCGCCCGGTGCGCGAATCCGGGAACCGATCGTTTCCATGGTCTGCAGGTCCCAGACCGAGATACGATGCCGATCATCGACGGTGAGCATGAGCGACTCGTCATCGCTGACGGCGGCCCTGCGGATACCGGAATCCGGATCGATCAGGGATTCGCTGAAGCCGCCACGCCACAACCAGCGCGTCAGCCCGCCCCGGTCGGACGCCACATAGATCCGCTGCCCGTCGCTGCTGATGGACAATTGCGGACGCTCGCTCTGGATCTGTAACTCGGCGAGCTGCTCGCCGGTCGTGACGTCAGTGACGATCAGGGACCGGCGAGTCGCGGACGCCAGGTATCGCGAATCGGCGGAAAACAACAGGTCATGAATGGCGCCGTCCGCGTGGTTGCCGAAAAAATTTCGCGGCGCGCCAGACGCCGCGTCCCAGACTCTCACGCTGCCATCGAATGAACCGCTCGCGACCAGTTCGCCCGTGACGTCGAACACGGTGCGCGTGATCCGCTTGAGATGCCCGATGAAACCGGGCGCCTGACCGTCGTCCGGCAGAAGCAGCCCCTGCTGACCGGCCGCGAGAATGCGAACATCTCCGGCGTTGGTCGCGATCGCAATGCGCTTGCCGTCGGGGCTGATCGCACTCGCAATGCTCGGCGCGATGGCCGGCATGGAAGACGCTTCTTCCGGCGTCGTCTCAGCAGGTTGAATTGACGGCGGTAAGCGCCACAGCTTGATCGCCTCGCGGCCGTCGTAGGTCGCCGCGAAACCTGCAGCCGGCGCGAGTGCGGCGGGCGCGACAAACTCGTCGGTAGCGCGCCGTCCCGGGGGAATACCGTGGTAATAGAGCTCACTGCTCAGCTCGCCGCGCGGCAAACTCAGCAACTCGAAACCGCGATCCAGCGATCCCAGCATTGCGGTATCGCCGGCGATCTCGACGGTCCACGCGCTGCTGCCCTGACGAGCGATGACCGGTTCAGCGCCCTGCTCAGCCGACCAGACGCGGACATTGTGCGCGGCATCCTCGGTGATCAGCCAGCGTCCGCTCGCGTCGAACCGCAAACGTACCGGTTTGGCGGCGTGGTCGTATTCCCTCACCAGTGTGCCGTCGCCGATCGACCAAAGGCGCACCAGGCGTTCGCCATCGCTGACCGCCATGAACCGGCCGGTCGAATCCGCCGCGACGAGATCTGCAATCGTCCCGGTCACCAGTGAACCGATCTCCGCCGGTTTCTCGAGGTCCCAGATGGACAAAGCATTGTCGCCCTCCTCGAGTACCGTGTCGACGATCAGGATGTAACCGTTCTCCGACATCACGGGCACGAACGACGGTTCGATCATCAGGCTCGCGGTCTTCTCGACGCGCTCGATATCCCAAAGTTCCGCCGTGTTGCGCGCCTCGATGAACACGCCCGATTGCCCGCGGGCGAAGCGCGCCTTGGTAAAATTGGTTGGCCTGGGAATGCGCGCCAGGATCTCGCCGCCCGCTGCGTTCCACACGAGAATATCGCCGCGCGCCGCCGGGTCCGTCGGCCACGTGAGGGCCCGCCGGCCACCCGGCGCGAGCACACTGGAAATCTGCCGCGCAACGACCGGCTCCGGAATCAACGCGGCTTCGGGCGCCGCAGCCGCAGGTGGCTCGGCGGCGTTGCCGTCGATCTCGATTGACCATCCGATCAGGCTCCCGCCGACCCCCTGAACGGTGTCGGTGAAATTGGCTGACCACGTACCACCCGTGTTTTCTTCGAGCAGTGTGGCCAATTCCGGATTCCGTCTCGAATCCAGTGAGTACACGCCACCCGGATTCGGTTCGCCGCCGAGCGAGACTCGCACCTGACGCCCCGACGGCGCGCGCAACTCGACCTCGACATCGCTCGGCCGGGGATGATCGGACATGATCTTGAGCTCAAGCCTTCGGCCCCGCGACTCAGTCTGGTAGATCAACCGACGCTGCAACGGTATGACTTCTTCCGCGAGCAATTCGAAGCGCTGAATTCGTCGCGGACCACTCTCCGTGACGTGCCACACGTCCACGCGATTCTGTTCATCCAGCGCCGTCAGCAAGCCCGAGCCGCGATCGACCTCGACGGATTGCAGCGGCTCGGGCGTCCTGATGGTCCCGAGCAGGCTCGCGTAGTCGCTGCCGAAAAGCTCGGAGACGACGCGGGCACGCTCGTTGGTCGGCGTCGCGAAAGCGCGCAATGAATAGAGCAATGCCTCGTCCCGGTCTCCACGATGCATCGCACTCATCGTGCGGCGATCCCAGAACTCTCCGAGCAACGTATCGCCGAGTTCCTCGCGGCCCGGCATCTCGGCAAGGCGTTCGCTGAATCCCTGCACTTCGCGCAGGTTGCGAGCGTCGCGGCTCTTGCCAGCGAGATAGCCGGTGAACAGTTCGTCGGCCAGGTCCCCATAGCCCGGCAGGAAGTCGAGCCGTCGGTATGCCTCGAGCGCTGTGACGTAGTCCTGCTCACGCTCCGTCAGGATGCGCACGTACGGATCCGGCAGAAACTGGAAATACCAGATGGGCAGGCCGACCAGCAGCAAAGCTGCGACCGCGACCCACGCGATGCCGCGCCAGCCGAACGACAAATTGTGATTGACCCAGTGCGGCGTGAATGCCGCTTCGTAGACTCGGTTCCGCAGCGAGAAACGATTGCCGTCCTCGCGCACGACGACTCCGGAACGCAGCAGGTCGCGTTGGATGTTATCGTTCGGTAATACGCTGACGCGCCGACCCTTCCGAACCTTTCGATAGAGGGCGAGGCGCGCGTTCTTGCCTGCCGACTCGCGCAGCAACTGCTTGCCAATGGCGCTCAGATGCGGTTCGTCCTGCGGCCCGTCACGCGATACGAACAACTGACCGACAACATCGTCGACCGTCGACTCCGTCAACAAGTCGCTGGTCTGTCGGGCCAGTGCCCGGAATGTTTTCTGCGTCAAATACGGCTGACCATTGGTCCAGTACCAAACTCTTTCTGAGACGGTCCGAGCGGTCTGAGGGTCGCAGGCCAGGCCGGGTGCAAGTTGTCGCACTTCGCTCAAGGTGAAGTCACCCAGTTCGACGTCCACACTGGTATCGAACGGCGAATCGTGACCGCCGGGCACCAGCTGTCCGACGGAGGCGGAACCGAGCATTGCAAACGTCAGGCGGTGATAATCGGGATCTGTCGCCCGCGCATCATGGCAGGCCCGGATCGCAGTCAGCAGGGAGCGCGCGAAGGACTGGCCCAGCGCCGCCTCGATGCGGTCAATAAAGATAACGATCCGCTCCTCGGTGGTCGCCAGCACAACGTCGAGAAAGAACTCGCGAAGCCGATGCATATTCGTCAGACCGGAGCGCTCCTGCCACCAGGTCTGCATGTCCGAACGAATCCGCAGCTCCCTGCAAATTCGATAGGCGACACTGTAATACCAGCGACCAACATCGTTGGTCATATCGCGACTGCTGATATTGCCGAGATCGACGGTTGCCACGAGGACTCCATCCGCGCGCAGCTGGTTCGCGGTATGCGCCATCAGGCTGGTCTTGCCGGTATTGGGCGGCGCGAGCACATGACAATATTCGCCGTCAGACAGTCGGGCGTACAACGTCATGTCTGACTCGCGCAGCACGTAGCAGTCACGGTTCGGCTGCACGGGGCCGCCGACGACGTAGTACTTGCTGTTGCGCTGTGCTGTGGTCATGAAATCCCCGGCGCCCATTCCGCTAGAGCGGCTACGGCGCATTTTCACCGAAATGCGCCTTCCCCGCCACATATGGGCCAAGGATCCGCCCTGGTCTGTTGCGCAACGCGTGGCCGAAGCGCCGGGCCGGCATTGCGGAGCCATACGCAACCTCATTATCATCTCCGCCCTGCCCCAGCCCCCTTGAAAGACACCCGGACATCGATATGGACTTCAGCAACGCCCACAACGTCGTCGAGCCGCGCGACGATATCAATCGACGCTTCGGCATTCGCGTCAGCCTGATTGAATCGGACCCATTTCGCCGATTGCTGCCAGAACAGTGGGAAACCTTTCACTGGTTCGCGGATGCCACCGAGCGTGACGCCGCCCTCGAGGATATGCGCGCCCGGCATCGTTATTCGCGCCTCGGCGACGCGCCCGCCGTTCGCTACGAACAGATCGACCGTTAACGACGACTCCCCGCTGACACGATTCAGTACATGAGCATGACCGAGCATGGCAAGGCTCTTGCTGCGATCGCGATCTTGGGCTCGGCGAGCCTGGTGCATGCGGCACCGTTGCCGGACGAGATCGTCGTGACGGCGACACGCGACCGGACGGAGTCGCTCGATCTGATCGGCAATACCGCCAAGCTGCCGGAAGAACGGATCCGGCTCACGAATCACCAGCACATCAGCGAACTCGGCGTCGCGTCCGCCGGCACGTGGCTCGTTCGCGCGAACGGCCAGGAAAATCTGACGGCGATCCGCTCACCGGTACTGACCGGACCCGGCGCATGCGGTGCATTCCTGATCCTCGAGGACGGTATTCCGACCCGCCCCACCGGGTTCTGCAACGTCAACGAGCTGCTGGAGGTACCGTCGGAGCTGTCACAGGCCGTCGAAACCATTCGCGGACCGTCAAACGCGTTATACGGTTCCAACGGATTACACGGCACGATGAACATCCTGCTGCCGGAGCCGGGGACTGCGCCGGGCTGGCTCGGTTCGGCGACCGTCGGACCGGACGAGTTTTACCGGGGCAAGCTCGGTTGGGACGGCGCAACCGGCAGCAGCGGCAATGCGAACTTCGGCGTGCTGGTCGATCACTACGATGGCTACCGCGACGACTCAGGCTATGACCAACAGAAGGCGTTCAGCCGATTCGGCCGATCGTACGACGCGGGCGAACTCGGCCTGTCTCTCAGCGTACAGAACCTCGACCAGGAAACGGCAGGCTACATTCGCGGCCAGGACGCGTACAAGGACCCCGACCTGCGTCGCATGAACCCAAACCCTGAAGCCTTCCGCAAGGCGAATAGCCAGCGCTTGTCAGCGCGCTGGCAACCGAATGCGGATGGCTTCTGGTCAGGTGCCGACCTGCGCTTCTACCTGAGGCGCTCGGATATGGAATTCCTGCAGCATTTCATTCCCGGCCAACCCCTCGAGCAGAACGGCCAGGTCAGCACCGGCATGATCTGGACCTGGCTCAGACCATGGCGCGCATCCGTCGTCACGGCGGGCCTCGATCTGGAATACATGGATGGATTCATCCAGCAGTACCAGGCTGAGCCGCTCGACGGCGACTCTGCTTTTCTGAACGCAACCCTGCCACAGGGCTGGCACTACGACTTCGACGTCGCGGCGGTCACGATCGCCCCCTATGCGCAGATCGAGCTGCCGGTGGCGGAAGCCTGGAACTTCGTCGCCGGCCTCCGCGTCGAGTACCTGCGTTACGACTACGACAACAAACTACTGGACGGCAACACGCGCGACGATGGTACGCCATGCGGATTCGGCGGTTGTCGCTACAGCCGGCCGGGCGATCGCAGCGACGACTTCCTCAATCTCGCGCCGAACATCGGCCTGTCCTACCGAATTAACACCGAAACGACCCTGTTCACGACCCTGTCCCGGGGTTTCCGCGCGCCGCAGGTCACCGAGCTGTACCGTCTGCAGAACAACCAGAACGTGGCGGACCTCGACAGCGTCACGATCGACAGCCTCGAGGCCGGCGTGCACTGGCAGACTGACAGGTACCGGCTCGAGGCGGCGGGATTCGCGATGATCAAGCGGAACGATATCTTCCAGGATGCCGACCGCAACAACATCAGCGATGGGCGCACCAAACACATCGGAGTCGAGGTGCAGGCCGAGGCGCGTTTTGCTTCGGGCATCTACGCGAGCCTGGCGGCAACATTGGCTCGGCATACCTATGACTTCGACTTGACGACGACCGGCGATTCGATCCTCTCGGGCAACGATATCGATACGGCACCGCGCACGCTCGGCAGCCTGCGCATCGGGTGGAGCGGAAGGCGGGCGCTCGCGGAAGTCGAGGGCGTTCACGTGGGTGCCTACTATCTCGATGCATCGAACGCACACGAATATGACGGGTACAACCTGCTGAACGCACGCGCCGTCTGGCGCATTTCGGAGGCTTGGTCGCTGACCGGCCGTATCAACAATATCCTCGACGCGAAATACGCGGACCGCGCCGACTTCGCGTTCGGGAGTTACAGATATCTGCCCGGCAGGCCAAGGGAATTTTTCGTCGAGATGTCCTACCGAACGTTTTGATCGCCGCCCTCGAGAAAGGCACCCGAACTCAGGAAAATTCGCGCCGACGAAATCAACGACCCGGCCGCCAAGCAAGGCTTTGGAACGACCATCCGCGCAAAAGAAAAGCGCTCCCGTTGCCGGGAGCGCCCTCCTAGCGCTTGATGCGAACCAGCTGGTCCAGAACACCATCCAGGCCGCCGAAGACCGAGATGTTGCCCACCTTGTCGGTGACCTTCTCCAGAGTCTCCAGCTCCTTCAGACGCAGCGCGGTCTGGTTGTCCTCCATGACCTTCGCAGTGTTCAGCAGCGAACGGGTCGCATTGGTCTCCTCGCGGCGGCGGATCACGTTGGCCTGAGCCACCTTCTCCGCCTCCACCACCTTGCCCAGGATCTCCTTCATGTCACCCGGCAGGATGATGTCCTTGACACCGATACCGCGCACCTCGATGCC
>CAZISL010000259.1:0-10832 GCA_964541975.1 uncultured Chromatiaceae bacterium
GACGGGCGCGTGCCTCGTCGCACTTGGCAAACACCGCAGCGGCTTGCTGGCGAACTCCGACAAGCTGGCGAAGGCCCTGCAGAAGGCTGGCGACAACGCTGACGATCCGGCATGGCGACTGCCTCTCGGCGATGAATACCGGCAATTACTGAAGAGCAACTTCGCGGATCTCGCCAACATCGGCGGACGCGATGCCGGCACGATCACGGCCGCGTGCTTCCTGTCCGAATTCGTCAAGGACGTCGACTGGGCGCATCTCGACATCGCCGGAACGGCATGGTTATCGGGTCCGAAAAAGGGCTCGACCGGCCGGCCGGTCCCGCTGCTGCTCGAGTACCTCGCCAGCGTCGCCTGACCACACCGCCGCTAGCCCGCCGTGACCAACGCATCCATCCGCGTCGACTTCTACGTCCTGTCGAGCGCCGATCCAGCATCGCGTCTGCGTTTCGCGTGTCGACTCACCGAGAAGGCCTACACGCTGAACAACCGGACGTATGCCCATGTCGACGACGCGGCCCGCGCGCGCGAACTCGACGAAATGCTGTGGACGTTCAGGGCCGGCAGCTTCATTCCACACCAGGTCGAACCCGGCGATCCCGATAATCAGACGCCGGTCACGATCGGCCATAAGCCCGACTCCGAAGCGGATGGTGATCTCCTGATCAACCTCGCCGACTCGATTCCGAGTTTCTTCGATCGCTTCGGCCGCATCGCCGAAATCATCGATGCATCTGAAGCCGGCCGGCAAGCCGGCCGCACACGATTCGCTTTCTATCGGGATAACGGCTTCGAGCCAAATACCCATAAGATAGCGTAATCGCTCTTACTCATTCGCGACTTACACTATGTCGATGGACAAGACTTATCAGCCTGCGGCGATCGAACGCCGCTGGTACGAACGTTGGGAAGCGGCCGGCTACTTTGCACCATCCGGCGACGGTGCCCCGTACTGCATCATGATCCCGCCGCCGAACGTGACGGGCACGCTGCACATGGGCCATGCGTTCCAGCATACGATCATGGATGCGCTCACGCGCTATCACCGCATTCGCGGCGACCGGACGCTCTGGCAACCCGGCACCGACCACGCCGGCATCGCGACCCAGATGGTCGTCGAGCGGCAGCTCGCGGCGCAGGACCAGACGCGACTCGAACTCGGGCGCGAGCGTTTCCTCGACAAGGTCTGGGAGTGGAAGGCCGAGTCCGGTGACACGATCCAGCGGCAGATGCGACGCATGGGCAGCTCGGTCGACTGGAACCGTGAGCGCTTCACGATGGACGAGGACCTCTCGCGCGCAGTCGTCGAGGCGTTCGTCAGCCTGCACGACGAAGGCCTGATCTACCGCGGCAAGCGCCTCGTGAACTGGGATCCGGTGCTGCACACAGCACTGTCGGATCTCGAGGTTCTGTCGGCAGAGGAAGCCGGCCACATGTGGCACTTCCGCTACCCGCTCAGCGATGGCTCGGGCCAACTCGTCGTTGCGACGACGCGACCGGAGACGATGCTCGGGGATACGGCCGTCGCCGTGCATCCCGACGACGAACGATATGCGAGCCTGATCGGCAAGACGGTCCGCCTGCCGCTGTGTGACCGGGACATACCGGTCATCGCGGACGACTACGTCGACCCGGAGTTCGGCACCGGCTGCGTCAAGATCACGCCGGCACACGACTTCAACGACTACGAAGTGGGTCAGCGTCACGACCTGGAACGGATCAACGTCTTCACGATCGACGCGGCGCTGAACGACAATGCGCCGAAAGCCTATCGCGGCATGAACCGTTACGATGCGCGCAAGCGGATCGTCGCCGATATGGACGCGGCCGGCCTGCTCGATCGTGTGGACGATCACAAGCTGATGGTGCCGCGAGGCGATCGCAGCGGCGACGTCGTCGAACCGTTCCTGACGGACCAGTGGTTCGTCAAGACGGAGCCGCTCGCGAAGCCTGCGATCGAAGCCGTCGAAAGCGGCCGGATTCGCTTCATACCTGCGAATTGGGACAAGACCTACTTCGAGTGGATGCACAACATCCAGGATTGGTGCATCAGCCGCCAGCTCTGGTGGGGACATCGCATCCCGGCTTGGTACGACCCGGACGGGAACGTTTACGTCGGACGCTCCGAGGCCGAAGCGCGTGAGAAATACAGCCTCGACGCCGCGCTCGAACTGGCGCAGGATGAAGACGTTCTGGATACCTGGTTTTCTTCAGGCCTATGGCCATTCTCGACGATCGGCTGGCCGGATGAGACGCCGGAGTTGAAGACCTTCTATCCGACGAATGTGCTCGTCACCGGTTTCGACATCATCTTTTTCTGGGTTGCCCGCATGATCATGATGGGCCTGAAGTTCGCCGGCGACGTGCCGTTCCGCGAGGTCTACATCCATGGCCTGATCCGCGATCAGGACGGGCAGAAGATGTCGAAGTCCAAAGGCAACGTGCTCGACCCGCTCGACCTGATCGACGGAACGGACCTGGAAACCCTGGTCGAAAAACGCACCTCCGGGCTGATGCAGCCGCACCTGAAGCCGAAGATCGAAACCGCGACGCGTAAGCATTTCCCGGACGGCATTCCGGAGTTCGGTACCGATGCGTTGCGGTTTACGTTCGCGGCGCTGGCGACCACCGGCCGCGACATTCGCTTCGACCTGCATCGCATCGAGGGTTACCGCAATTTCTGCAACAAGATCTGGAATGCATCGCGCTATGTTCTGATGAACGTGGAAGACACCGGTGCCGAGGCGTTCAACTCGGATGCGATGAGCCTGCCGGATCGATGGATCCGGTCGCGTTTCGGCCGCATGATCGCTTCGGTCGAAGACAACCTGACCCACTACCGCATGGACCTCGCCGCGAAAGCGCTCTACGAGTTCACGTGGAACGAGTACTGCGACTGGTATCTCGAATTGTCGAAACCGATCCTGCAGGGCGATTCGGCGGCGGAAGAAAAGGCCGCCACCCGGACTACGCTGACCGGCGTGCTCGAGGCGCTGCTCCGCGCGTTGCACCCGCTGATCCCGTTCATCACCGAAGAGATCTGGCAACGCGTAGCGCCGCTGACCGGCCCGGTCGCCGACGACGCGTCGATCATGCTGCAGCCCTACCCCGCCGCAGCTGACTTCCCGTCCGACGAAGGGGCCGAAAGCGAGCTGGCGTGGATCCAGCAGTTCGTGCTCGGCGTTCGTCAGATCCGCGGCGAGATGGATATCGCGCCCGGCAAGCCACTGGCGGTGTTGCTGCAGGACGCGTCGACCGAAGATGCCGCCATGCTCGCCAAGCATTCACTGTACCTCGAGCAGCTGGCGCGACTCGACAGCATCGACATCCTCGAAGCCGACACCGAACCGCCGCCGTCGGCGACGGCATTGCTCGGCGCCATGAAAATCCTCGTGCCGATGGCGGGCTTGATCGACGTTGCGGCCGAACGGCAGCGACTCGGCAAGAACCGCGATCGCGCGGCCGGCAACCTGGACCGCGTGCGCGGTAAGCTGGCCAACGAGAAGTTTCGCGCCAACGCGCCGGCAGCCGTCATCGACAAGGAACAGGCCAAGGCCGACACCTTGGCGCAAGAGATCACGCAGCTGGATGAACAGTTGGCGCGGCTCGACCTGATCTGACCGATAACCCCGTACGATAGGCCGCTCGTTAGCCCGAAACGCGTAAAATGGGCATTGGTTCGCACATTTAGTAACGTAAATCGGCAAGATGCCGACAAGGCGCTCCGCCTGTGTTGTGGGCGGCGCGCGTTACCGGGTAAAGACTGAATGACTGACGGATTGGCACAGATCGCTGACGGCGACCGCCGCGGACAGGCGAAGGCGCTCGCCGAACAGGTGACCGACCAGGTCGGGCGCATCATTCTCGGCAAGACCGACGAGATCAAACTCGCCTTGGCCTGCGTATTCGCCCGCGGTCATTTGTTGATCGAAGACGTGCCGGGCGTCGGCAAGACGCTGCTCGCACGCGCGCTGGCGATCGCCTTGGGGCTCGACTACCGCCGCATCCAGTTCACCAGCGATATGCTGCCGGCCGACATCATCGGCGTATCGGTGTTCGAACAGAAGACCGGTCAATTCAGATTTCACCGTGGCCCACTGTTCGCCGAACTCGTCCTGGCCGACGAGGTCAACCGGGCGACGCCCAAGTCGCAGAGCGCGCTGCTCGAAGCGATGGAAGAACAGCAGGTTACTGCCGACGGAGAGACGTACGATCTGCCCAGCCCGTTCTTCGTCATCGCGACGCAGAACCCGACGACCCAGATCGGCACCTTCCCGCTGCCAGAGTCGCAACTCGACCGATTCCTGATGTGCATCGGCCTCGGGTATCCGCCCGAGCCGATGGAGCGCGCGCTGCTCAGCGGCGAGGACCGGCGCGACCTGCTGAATGACATCAAGCCGGTGTTGTCCAGCGAATCCCTCGTGGAGTTGCAGCAGGCCGCCAAGAGCGTGCATGTATCCGAGGCGATACTCGACTATATCCAGGCGCTCGTGCGCTTCACGCGCGAAACGCCGGAGATCGAATTCGGTTTGTCGCCGCGCGGTTCCGTCGACCTCGTTGCCGCGGCGCGATGCTGGGCCATGATCAACGGTCACGCGGGCGTGCATCCGGAGGACATCAAGGCCATTTTCGTGCCCGTCGTCGGTCATCGTTTGCAAGCGCTCAGTGACGGGCAGCACGCGGATCCGGACGTCGCAACGTTCGTTCTCGAGTCCGTCGCCGTGCCGTGAGCGCGCTCACACAATCGCTGACAAACCGAATCAGCGCCAGCGCCCGCGAATGGGCGCGTAAACGCCAGGGCGTCGATCCCGCATCGACGCGACTCACCTCGAACCGAATCTACATCCTGCCGACGCGCGCGGGAATTATCTTCAGTTTCATCGTGTTCACGATGCTGCTGGGTGCGATGAATTACAACAACAACATGGGATTTGCGCTGACATTCCTGTTGGCCGGCATCGGCGTCATCAGCATCTACCACTGTCACCGCAATCTCGCAGACATCTGGCTGCACTACCTCGGCGGTCAATCGGTGTTCGCCGGCGACGATATGACGTTTCGCTTCGTTCTCGAGAACCGCAGCCAAGTCTCGCGATGGCAGATCAAGGTCGAATGGGAACATGGCGCGGATGTCTGCAACGAAGTGGAACCGGAAACACGCGAGCAGATCGACGTCCGCATACCGTCGAACCGCCGCGGCTATGCGGAGACGCCGCGACTGAAACTCAGCACGCGTTTCCCGCTGGGCCTGTTGCGTGCCTGGGCATGGATCAATATGGATTATCGAGAGGTGGTCTATCCGGCGCCGGCCGCGCGCGCGGCCGCAACGCATTTCGGGCATTCCGGGCACACGACCGACGGTTACGATCTCGGCGGCGACGACGACTTCTCCGGGATGCGGGACTACCGACTGGGTGACCCACCGAAACACATTGCCTGGAAAGCACTGGCTCGCACCGGGGAAACGCTGGTTACCGAGTACCGCAGCGGCACGCAGGACCTCGTCTGGATCGACTGGCGGGACTTCCCGAACCTTCCTGTGGAAAAACGCCTGGCCACGTTGACGCGAAAATTGCTCGACACCCACGACGCGGGACATCGCTACGGGTTGCGCTTGCCGGGCACCGAGATTGCACCTTCCACAGGTCTCGCGCATCGCCATGATTGCCTGCGCACCCTGGCGTTGTTCGACCTGGCGCCGGACTCGTCGCGCAACGCGGATCCGCAGCCATGATCACGCGCACGGTCACGAAGGAACGCCGCGCGGAATCGCCCAGCGAATCGACCGGCCAGCTGTTGTGGCTGGTCTTCGCGGTCCTGGTCGCCGGTACACCGCACCTCTTGCACCTGCATCCATGGGTGCCGTTCATCGTGCTGACCATCATCAGCTGGCGAATCCTGGCCGCAACGCGCCGCTGGCATCTGCCCAGCATCTGGCTGCGTGTCCCGCTGACGCTGTTCGGCTTTCTCGCCGTGCTAATTAGCTACCGGCAGGTGTCCGGACTGAGCGCCGGGTCGGCCCTGCTGCTCGTCATGGTCTCGATGAAACTGCTCGAGACGCGCGGCCACCGGGATCGTGCCGTCGTCGTTTTCATCTGCTACTTCCTGTTATTCGCGGCATTCCTCCGCGAACAGGCGATATGGTCGGCCGGCTATCTGCTCGCGGGGGTGCTCGTGACAACGGCCGCTCTCTACCAGACGGCCCGCGTCGGCACCGTCGTTCCGGCCCCACGCGCGATGGCGATGGCATTCCGCCTGGTCATCCAGGCCGTGCCGCTGATGCTGCTGCTGTTCTTCCTGTTCCCGCGCATCCCCGGACCATTCTGGGCGCTGCCATCCGGCAGCGGTCAGGCTGTGACCGGGCTGACCAACGAAATGACGCCCGGCGATATTACCGAGCTCGCACAGTCGGACAAGGTCGCGTTCCGCGTGCGCTTCGACGGCGCGGTCCCGGCGGCCAGCGATCTCTACTGGCGCGGACCGGTCCTGACGCGCTTTACGGGTCGAACATGGAAGATGACCGATTTCAATGCTTGGGGCACGATGCCGATGCCCGAGGCCGTCGACGACGCAACGCTCATCGGGTACGAACTGACGCTGGAACCCAACGGGCGCCGCTGGCTGCTGGCGCTGGAGACCCCAGTCCAATGGGACGTGCCGGAGTCAAGCCTGACACAGGCGTTTCAGCTGGTCAGCACCAAGCCGATCGATCAACGCATATCCTATCGGGGTTTGTCGATGCTCGCGCCGCCAGCGCCAGTCGCTGGATCCAGCTACATCTCGACGTTCATGACGAATTTGCCCGAGGGCAGCAATCCGCGCGCCCTGGAGTTCGCGAAGTCACTGCGCGAGCAAGCCGGTAGCGATCGGGAATTCGTCGATCGTGTCATGTCGATGTTCCGGGAACAGGAATTCCACTACACGCTGACGCCACCGTCTCTCGGGGAGCATACCGTGGATGAGTTCCTGTTCGAAACCCGGCGCGGCTTCTGCGGACACTATGCCTCGGCTTTGACATTGCTCGCGCGAGCCGCGGGTATCCCGGCGCGCATCGTCACCGGTTACCAGGGCGCGGAGTTCAACCCGCTGGGTAACTACTGGATCGTGCGACACGCCGAAGCGCATGCATGGACCGAGGTCTGGATTGACGGTAACTGGATGAGATTCGACCCGACGGCCGCCGTCGCACCATGGCGCATCGAGCGCGGGTACGACGACGCGCTGGAACGCGGCCCCAGCGGCGCGGGCGCATTGGGCAGCATTTCATTCGTCAACCGACTCGTCATGAGCTGGGACGCGGTCAATGCCGGTTGGAATCGCTGGGTCCTGAGCTTCGGCCCGGAAGCGCAGATGACGATGATGAGCCTCGCCGGCATCGAGAATCCGTCGACGGAGAATCTCGTCGTCGCGATGGCCGTCTCGGTCACGCTGCTGCTCATACTGATCGGCCTGTGGCAGCGTAATCATCTCCAGCCAAGACGCGATATCCTGCAAGGTGCGTATCTGCAACTGTGCAACCGCGTTGCGCGCACCACCCGCCCGCGAAATCCCAGCGAAGGGCCGCGCGAGTACGCCGATGCGGTCGGTACGATGCGCCCCGAGCTCGCCAGCGAGATCGGCGAGCTGGTCGAAAACTACATCGCCCTGCGTTACGACGGGCAGCCGGACGAGACTGCCGTCCGAATCTTTGCCGAGACAGTCAGACGGTATCGACCGGCGCCACGTCGGAAGGCGGCCTGACCCTGACGAGCAGGAACAGCCCGGCGGCAAACAGGATCGTGACCGACAGAATCGCGAATCGCTGACTACCCGCCAGCAGCGCCACGACACCCGCCATCACCGGCCCGATAATCGCCGAGAACTTCCCGAGCATGTTGTAGAAGCCGAAGTATTCGGACCGCTGCGAGCGCGGAATCAGCCGCGCGTAAAACGAACGGCTGAGACTCTGGACGCCACCCTGCACGAGACCGATCGTGATCGCCAGAACATAGAACTCGGTCGCGGTCCGCAGGAAGACGGCGGCGGTCGTGACGACAAAGTACACGGAGATAGCAATATACAGGCCGCGCTTGGCACCGATGCGCCGCCCTAGCCACCCGAAGAACAGAGCGGCCGGGAACCCGACGAAATTTGTCAGCAGGATCGCCTGCACGAGATCCTGCATGGACAGGCCCTGCGAGAGACCATAGTCGACCGCCATTTTGATGATCGTGTAGACGCCGTCGATGTACAGCCAGTAGGCGAGCAGGAACAGGAGCACATTACGGTCGGCGATGATGTTGCGAATCGTGTGCCATAAATGCACGAACGTCGCACTGATCGGGCGTCCCTGCCCCGGATGCGGATGCTCCTCCACCCAGGCTAGTAGCGGCATGGAAAAGACGAACCACCAGATCGCGACCGTGATGAACGACACGCGGATCGCCTCGGTCGGTGACGCGAGACCGAACGTGGCCGGGCTGGCGACCATGAATACGTTGAGCGCGAACAGCACCGCTCCGCCGAGGTAGCCGAGCGCGAACCCGTACGCGGACACTTCGTCGTAGTGGGTGGCGGGCGCCACGTCAATGATTAGCGAGTCGTAAAGCGACACGCTGCCGGCGAAGCCGATCAACCCACAGCCGAAGCACGCGACTGCGAGCTGCCATTGACCCTCGGCGACGAAGTACAGGCTTCCGGTCGAAACGATGCCTAGCATCGCGAAGATGAACAGCATACCTTTGCGGCGGCCGAACCGGTCGGCGAGCGCGCCGATCAGCGGCGACAACACGGCGACGACTGCGCTAGCCGTGCCGTTGGCAACGCCGAGACGAAACGTCGTCACTGTCGAATCGACGCCGAGGCTCCAGTGTTCCGCCAGCATGATCGGCACGAACGCCGTCACGACGGTCAGCGAGAAGGCTGAATTGGCCCAGTCGTATAGCGCCCACCCGACGATCGGGCGCCGGGTCCACCAGCGCTTCATCGGCGTACTCGCAGCATCGCGAGCGAGTCGCTCGTTGCTTGCGTCACGTCTATCGGACTGAACCGTGCATCAGTCTTCGCTGCGATCGGCGGCAAAGTGACTCACGAGCACGACGGCGTCCTCGTGACCGTCATGCGCCTTGTAGTAGCCCTGCCTGACGCCGAGCATCTCGAATCCCATTTGTCGGTAGAGACTCAACGCGCGCTCGTTGGACGGGCGTACTTCGAGGAACAAGCGCTCCGCCCTGTAGGTTCGTGCCCGTCGCAGCAGGTAATTCAGCAGCCCGCGGCCGATACCCTGGCTGCGATACTCTTCCGCGACGCAGATGTTCAGCAAATGGGCCTCTCCGGCCGCGACCGACATGATGCCGTAGCCGACGACTTCGCCGGCGCGGTCGAGAACGACGTTGGTGTAACCGGCCAGCAAGCAGTCCCGAAAAATACCCGGGCTCCACGGAAAATCGTAGGTGTCGCTTTCGATCGCCGCGACGGCCTCGATGTCGGCCTGACGCATGGCGCGTATGACGGGTGGAAGATCCTCGACGGCAGCAATCATGTCGACGACCGTTCAGCGATTCTCCGGGCAAGGCACAGGTCGGCCCACGCTTTACGTTTCTGCGCGGGACTCCGCAGCAGGTAGGCCGGGTGGTAGGTCACGACGACCGGCACGCCCAGCGGATCGAGGCGATGAACCTCGCCTCGCAATTTGCCGACGGGCTCTTCACGTTGCAACAGGTTCTGCGCAGCAATGCGTCCGACGGCGAGGATCAGCTTGGGCGCAACCATTTCGACCTGCTGGCGGAGGTATCCGGCGCAGGCGGCGACCTCTTCAGGCCGCGGATCGCGATTATTCGGCGGCCGGCACTTCAGGATATTGGCGATATAAACATCGCTGCGCGCGAAGCCCGCCGCCCGCAGCATCTCGTTCAGCAACTGCCCCGCCTTGCCGACAAATGGCTCTCCCTGTCGGTCCTCGTCCGCGCCGGGCGCCTCGCCGATGATCATCCAGTCGGCGTTGCGGTTGCCGACGCCGAACACGGTCTGTCTTCGCGAGGCATGCAGCGAACAGCGCTCGCAACCTGCAACGGCGGCCGCCACGCCGTCCCAGTCAGCGGATTCAACAAGCGGCGGGTCGATTGCGGCAGGCGCGTCGTCTGGCTGGCCCGCAGCGGGCGCCACGCGACTCTGCCACACCTGGATATCCATGGCCTGCAGAATGCCGATCTGATCGGGGTTCAGGAACGAATCGGGCATCGTCCTATGGGGTCAGGTCTTCGGCGCTTCCCGTGTCCGTTTCGTCTGCGCCGGGCGCCGAAACCGACTTTCGCTGGAGGTACAAGGTCAGCACCGGACCGGATATCGCATACCCCATCGCCATCGCGAACAGCACCTTAGGCGGGGCGAGCATGACGAGCACGATCGTCAACGGTATCGCGAGCGCGAACGTGAAGGATATTCGCGTGTCCGACTTGACCTCTTTGAAGGAATAAAACTTGAAGTGCGAGACCATCAGCGCGCCCGCCAGCGGCGTAATCACGCAGGCAAACGCCATCGCGTATCCGCCGTCCCAACCCAAATCCGTCCATAACCAGACCATGAACGTGACGAGCGCTGCAGCCGACGGGCTCGGCAGACCTTCGAAATAACGCTTGTCGTTGGTCGCCGGCATGCAGTTGAAGCGCGCGAGGCGCATCGCCGCGGAGGCCGCATAGATGAATGCCGCGAGCCAACCGATCTTGCCCCAGATCCAGCCATACTCGGCCAGCCTGACGAGGCCCCACTGGTAGACGATGATCGCCGGCGCCACGCCGAACGCGACGAGATCCGCCAGGCTGTCGTACTCCTTGCCGAATTCGGACTCGGTGCCGGTC
>CAZISL010000260.1:0-5307 GCA_964541975.1 uncultured Chromatiaceae bacterium
GGCCGGCCGCGAACAACATGCCGTGCCGCAGACTCTTCTCATCGCTGGATTTGCTGCGCCCGGCGGCATGCGCGATCAGCCCACCGGCGAAAATCGGCACGGCGAGTTCCAGCGGCAGGTAGATCCCGACGGCGACGGCCAGCACCGGTGCGCGTACGCTCGCGCCGCGCGCCTTCAGGAGTTCGTCTACGATGATGATCGCAACCCCGATGCCCGCACCGATCGCGACCATGCCCCACGGAAGGCCGCCCTGAAACACGCCCTGCGCCACCGAGGCCATCAGCGTCGCCTGCGGTGCGAGCAAAGAATTCGGCTTGTCGGCCGTTGGTACGCCGATGCCATAGGCTTCCAGCAACAAATTCAGGATCGGGGCCATGACCAGCACCGCCGAGACGACGCCGACACATTGCATGACCTGCTGCTTCCACGGCGTCGCCCCGACGATATAGCCGGCTTTCAGATCCTGCAGGTTGTCGCCCGCGATCGCAGCGGCACAGCAGACGACCGCGCCGATCATCAGGGCCGCCGCCGGACCCGTTTCGACCGGGCCCATCAGCCACAGCAACAACAACGACGAAAACAGGATCGTCGCGATCGTGATACCGGAGATCGGATTATTCGACGAACCGACGAGACCGGCCATGTAGGCAGCGACGGCCGAGAACAGAAAACCCGTCACGACCATGATCATCGTCATAACGAGGCTGATCGCGACGCTGTCGACGATCGCGTTATAGAGGACGAACAACGGGATAACGAAGATGGCGATCCCGATCAGGACGATCTGCATCGGCGTATCCCGATCGGTATGGGCGATGCCGGCGTCACTGCCGCGTCGATACTCATGCAGGCCGCTCGCAATACCGGACGCCAGCGATCCGCGCATCGAGATCAGAGCCCAGATGCCGCCCACCAGCATCGCGCCGACACCGAGGTACCGGATCTTGGTCGTCCAAATGGCGAAGGCGAGGTCGGTCGCCGACGCCCCCGCCTCGAACTGCGCGAGCAGCGCCGGATCGTCCGCGAGGAAGAAACTGCTGTAGATCGGGATCGCGACATACCACGATATCGCTCCACCGATGAAGACCAGCGTCGCGATATTCAGGCCGACGATAAAGCCGACGCTCAGCAAGGCCGGCGACAGATTCGTGCCGACGTAAGCGATCCCGGACTGCCCTGCATACCCGGCCGTCTGTGCAACTCCCGGCCACGCGCGCAGTCCGGTCTCTGCGAACTTGACGAATCCGCCCGTCAACGCAGCGATCGCCAGGAACTTCAGGCCCTTGCCCGGGTCGTCACCGACCTTGAGGACCTCGGCCGTCGCGGTTCCCTCCGGGAACATCAATTGCTGTTCGACGATCAATGACCGCCGCAACGGCACGGTGAACAGCACGCCGAGCAACCCGCCGAGGCCGGCAATCATGCACACCCACCAGTAGTCGAAGATCTGCCAGTACCCGAGGATGATCAGCGCCGGCAAAGTAAATATGACGCCTGCCGCCAGCGACTCGCCGGCCGACGCGGACGTCTGCACGATGTTGTTCTCGAGGATATTCGAGTCACGGAACAACCGCAGGATCCCCATCGAGATAACGGCCGCAGGGATCGACGCCGACACCGTCATGCCGGCGAACAGGCCGAGGTACGCATTCGCACCGGCCAGTACGATCGACAACACAATGCCGAGCACGACCGCCTTGACCGTCAGCTGCGGTAACACCGAATCCCCTGACATCACTCACCCCCCAAGCTTGGTCGCCCGATTGTGCAACGAAGCCGAGATAACCGCCACAGAGGTTTGGCAAGAAGAGAGGCTGCAGGGACTGATCGGCCGAACGATCCTGCGGAAGAGGCGCGCGAGCGAAGAAGCTGGGCCACGCACCAGTCAGGAGGTGGTCGAGGAGTTTTCGTTTTTCGGGACCGTGCGGCGCAGGGACGCGCCGCGCGAGCCTACAGGGACGTATTCACGGCGTGTCGCGAAAAACGAAAACTCCTCGGCCGCCGGGTGCGGAGAAGACACTTAACGAGGCGCTGCAGCGGTTTTGGAGCGGAATGACCGCGGCGCAGCCCGCCCGGGCGACACGACCCGCACAACGATCGCCACGACCAGCAATACCGCCTGATACGCCCCGGCCATCACGAACGGCGCCCACGGCCCCCACTCATCGAACGCGATACCGCCCCACTTCGTAAAAATGAGTATCCCGACCGCGCCGCACATCCCGAACATCGCCAGCACGCTGCCGCGCTCGGCCCGCGGCGCCTCCTGGCCGACCAGGCTCAGCGATGCCTTCATCATGAAACTCGAACCGAGCGAGATGACGATGAAATACGGCACCATCGCGAAATCCAGCGGCGACGTGATGAGCCCCATCGACAGGTAACCGACCGATGCGAAGCACAACGCGACGATGATCGCGGTCACGCGATTGACGCGATCGATAAACCAGCCAAACAACGGCGCCGTCAGCATACCCACGCCGTTCATGATGATGATCATGATGCCGAAGCGCGCCATGGCCTGCCCGGGGTTCAGGCCCTGCTTGAACCCGTCCTGTATCGCCCACAGCGCAAAGAACAGCCCCTTGATAACGAGATCCGAGCGCGCGGCGAACGCCCCGGCGTAAGCCAGCGCGATGCGCGGGTTGGCGGCGGCCCGAAACCCGCTCTTCAAGAGCGTGCTGGTCGGCAGTCGCTCATGGCGCGCGACCGGCGTACCCGGCGCCAGTCCGATCTGCGCGACGACGACCGTGACAAGACACATCAGCGCGGCGAACAGGTACATCGCCTTGCCGCCCGTGATCGCATCGTAGCCCTGGCCACCGAGCAGCGCCGGGATGCGGGCGATGAAACCCGCCACGAATATCGTCCCGAGCGTATTGAAGACGCTCGTGATGCCGACCATCAGCCCACGCGAGTCCTCCCGCGGATAATCGCTGGTCAGCGTCGCCATCGTGCCGGCGGTGGCCGCCATGCCCACGGCAAAGATCAGACGAAACGCCAGCAGCTCTTCGAAGGTGGTCGCGAACGGTGCGAGCGCGAAGCCGGTGCCGACGAACAACATGCCGACTATGTAGACCGGACGACGCCCGATGCGGTCCGCGAGAATACCGAACGGGTTGAACAACAGTATCGCGACGACCTCGACCCAGAACGAGATCTCCCCAGAGACCGTGCCCTGCTGCCCACGCGGAATGTTCAGGTGTTCGGTCAGCAGGTAACCCTGAAGGATGCTGGCGCCACTCAGCATCGCGACCGTGACGAAAGCGGTCCAGAACTTCGTGATGACGTTGACCCGCGTGATGCCCGGCGCGAGCCAGATGGGACCGAGTCTCGCGCTGGTGTCTGGCACGTTCATGTGGGGGAGTCCGCGACGCCTACCCCGGCGGCGGCATCTTGACCACCGTCTCCACGAAGCCCTTCAGGTTTTCCATCCTGTCGATCCATGCCTTCAGGTTCGGCATGTCCGTCATGTCGATCTCGCGGGTCAGCTTCGTCATCAGGTATGGCGCGATCGCAAAGTCCGCGACCGACATGTCGCCACGGATGTACTCCTTGCCCTCGAGTTGCTGGTCGAGAATCTCGAGCAACGGCAAGAACTCGGTGAAGTCATGCGACTTGGCAACCTTGATCGCGCCGATCCCGGGCGCGAGGTGATAACTCTGCCAGTGCAGCCAACGGTCGACGTCCGCCCGCCCCTCGATCGTATCGGGCAGCATGTTCGTCTCCGGAAATTTCGCGGCGAGATACGTCAGGATCGCGTTCGATTCCCACAGGTTCAGGTCACCGTCCACCAGGGCCGGCACCTTGCGCATCGGATTGATCGCGAAGAACTCGTCTGTCTTCGTGTCGCCCTTGCGGAAATTGACGTGGTAGATGTCGACGGGCAGGTCGAAGTGCTTGACGAAAGCCTCGACCTTGCGGTTGTTCGGGGTGATCGTGAATGAATACAGCAGCATGGACCCTACCTGTTTAGTTGTTTCTTATCCGTTATAGTCACGTGACCGATTGCCGACCGGCCAAGCCATCCTAGCTTATTTTATTATAGAACTTGAACGTGACTTTCTCGGCACACCGACGCAGGATCCTCGCGGCGCTACCCGCCGCCGTGACGCTGCCCTACCTGGCGGCATGTGGGCGCGAAGAACTGCCCGTGCCGGCCGATCTGCCGATCGGGCCATTCGGCGCCGATTCCACGGCCGAGGAAGTCACGGCGGGTATCGACCTGACCGGCAAGACCGCACTCGTCACGGGCTGTAACTCCGGAATCGGCTACGAGACGATGCGCGTGCTGGCGCTCCGCGGCGCACATGTCTTCGGTTCGGGGCGCACACTCGAGAAGGCCAGCACCGCCTGCAACAGCGTCGCCGGCAATACCACTCCGCTGGTCATCGAGCTGACCGACTTCGCCGGCGTGGTTGCCGCGGCTGAGCAGGTCGCGGCACAGACAGACGCGATCGACATGCTGGTCTGCAATGCCGGCGTCATGGAGATTCAGCAGCTCGAGCAGGTCAACGGCATCGAGAAGCAGTTCGTTGTCAATCACCTCGGGCATTTCGTCCTGATCAACCAGCTGCTGCAACTTGTGACAGCGGCCCCGCAGGGCCGCATCGTCATGGTCAGCAGCGGCGCCGCTGTGCGCCGAGCGCCGGAGGTCGGTATCGAGTTCGACAACCTGTCGGGCGAACGGGACTATGATCCGGCCGAGGCATACGGACAATCTAAACTGGCGAACGTACTGTGCGCGCTCGAACTCACGCGACGACTGGAAGGGACGAACGCGACGGCGAATTCGCTGCGGCCCGGCGTCATACCCACCAACCTGGGCCGACACCTGCCGCGCTGGCAAGTAACTGCGCTGGAAACGGTCGGGCGATTCTTTACCAAGACCATCCCGCAAGGTGCGGCCACGACGTGTTACGTTGCGACGGCGCCGTCGTTGCGCGACGTCAGCGGCGTCTTCTTCAACCACTGCAATCCACACCGACCGGGCGGCTTTACCGAAGACCATGACATGGCCGCGCGCCTGTGGACCGTCTCGGAAGAGTTGACGGCGGCGTACCTGTAGATGCACAGACTCCTGCTCACCGGCGGCACCGGTTTCATTGGCCGGGCACTCTGCGAACGCCTGCTCGACAAGGGCTATCGCCTGACCGTGCTGACCCGCGATACCGGGCAGCCCGGTTTGATCGACCACATCGCGATCCGTTATGTATCGGCCCTCGACGAAGTCGCCGCCGACCCGGCGATCGACGCGATCGTCAACCTGGCCGGCGAGTCGCTCAATAGCGGTCGCTGGAACGAGCG
>CAZISL010000261.1:0-3873 GCA_964541975.1 uncultured Chromatiaceae bacterium
GAACGAGAGCCGTCGCTTCAGCGAGTCGATCCGCATCAGTTTCGAGGTCGCCGTAAGCCGCGTCAGGGCACGCGCCGCGTTCTCGATGGTTGCGACGACCGGCCTGTTCGCGGCGTTGATCATCGTGTTGTGGATCGGGGCGCGTGCCGTGTTGAACGGCGAGATGACGGGCGGCGAACTCGGCCAATTCGTTTTGTACGCGATGTTCGTCGCCATGTCCGCGGCCATGCTCAGCGAAGTGTGGGGTGAGTTGCAGCGCGCGGCGGGTGCGATGGAAAGGTTGCTGGAGCTGCTCCACGCCGAACCGAATATCAAGGCGCCGGCCGAACCGGTGGCGTTGCCCGACACGCGCGACGGCCGCGTTAGTTTCGACGACGTGTCGTTCAGTTACCCGTCACGTCCGGACACGCTCGCCATGGACGGGTTCTCGTTCGACGTTACGCCGGGCGAGAAGATTGCGTTCGTCGGCCCGTCGGGCGCGGGCAAGACCACCACGTTTCAGTTGCTGATGCGTTTCTACGATCCCCAGGCGGGCCGTATCCTGGTCGACGGCGTCGACATCGCCATGGCGACGCCGCAGGACGTGCGCGGCCGAATCGGCATCGTGCCCCAGGAAACGGTCATCTTTGGCGCCAGCGCGCGCGAGAATATTCGGTTCGGACGGCCGGACGCGACGGATGACGAAGTCGAAGCCGCCGCGCGTGCAGCGGCGGCCGACCCGTTCATTCGCGCGCTACCGGAGGGTTACGATACTTACCTCGGCGAGCGCGGAACCCGATTGTCGGGAGGTCAGAAGCAGCGCATCGCGATTGCGCGGGCAATACTGAAGGATCCGCCGATCCTGTTGCTGGATGAAGCGACCAGTTCGCTGGACGCCGAGAGTGAGCGACTCGTTCAGGAGGCGCTCGAATACCTGGAGAAAGACCGGACGACGATCATCATCGCGCATCGTCTGGCGACCGTGCTCGAGGCCGATCGTATCGTCGTCATGGACGAGGGCCGGATCGTCGATGTCGGCACGCACGACGAGCTCGTCGCTCGCGATCCGCTCTATGCGCGCCTCGCCGAATTGCAGTTCGGCGACCCGCAGCCTGCACAGGGCGTCGGACCGATGGTCATCGCATCCTCCTCGACGCTACCGGAAGTGTCGAATCAGTGAGGAGATTCCTGCTGACGGCCGCGAGTGTCGTCGTGCTGGCCGTCTTCGTCGGTTCCGCCAGCGTCACCTTTTTTATGCCGCGGCAGCGCCCGCCCACTGATATCACGGTCGACATTACGCCGGATCTCATCGAACGCGGGACGTATCTCGTCGAGCAGGTGTTGTTGTGCAATGACTGCCACTCGGAATGCGACTGGTCGATCTATGGCGGACCGCCGATGCCCCCCTTCGGCGCCGGGTGGCGTCAATGGCTGAGAATACGCTGATGAACTGGTCGGCTTTCGCCGGCATGACCGAAGAAGACCTCGGTGCGATTTACGAATTCCTGCGGACGCTGCCGCCCGTCACATCAGGAGAGGACCCTTAGAGGGGCCCGAGCGTTCGCCGCTCGCGCCGGACTCGGTGGCCTTCGCCAGCGTCGTAATCGCGCGACGAAGTTTCGGCACGGCGCGCGCCACCGACGGCTCGATGTCCCGCGCCTGAACGATTCCGCCACCCTGCAATTGTGCGCACAGCTCGCTCATTAATCCGTAGACCTCGTTCAGGTCGACGGCCAGGTCATGCAGGGAATCCGACTGTTTATTGTTATTGTTAGTCATGCGTCCAGCATACCCTGTGCTATCGTCCCGAATTAGCTAACAGAACATAATTCTAGACGCTATTCACGCCGGCGATGCCCGTGAAGTGTGAGCAAGGGGGCGATTTGGAAGCACAGGCTGATTCCGTGGCGGATCTCCGCAACGAGCGTTTCGCATTCACCGGAAACGCCTCCGAGTATTTCCGTATCTGGATCATCAGCCTCTGCCTGACGATCGTTACCCTCGGTTTCTATTCGCCATGGGCAAAGGTGCGCAAGCGGCGCTACCTGTATCGCTCGACGCGACTGGCCGAGGGCAGCTTCGACTATCACGCTGATCCGATCGCCATCCTGAAGGGGCGCTTGATCGCTGTCGTTCTGCTGGCTCTATATGTGGCGTCGAGCTATTTCGCACCGGGCATCGAAGCCTTCCTCGGCTTTGCGATCTTCGCCGCGATTCCATGGCTGATCGTGCGTTCGCGGATGTTCAACGCGCGCTACACGTCGTATCGCAACCTTCGATTTCGCTTCGATCCCGTCTATGGTGAGGCATACACGGTCATTGTCGGCTGGAGCCTGCTCGCCGGGTTGACGCTCGGCCTGCTGTATCCGCACGCGCACTACCGTCGCAGCGCCATGATCGTCAACAACTCGCACTTCGGGAATCTCGACTTCGCGCTGCCGAATGTATCCGGGGGCTTTTACGCACGGTATATCCACGTGTCGCTGCTGATGCTCGGCGCACTGATCGTCCTGGGCGTTCTGGCGACGCTGCTGCCATCCGATGGCGTTAGCATCGACGATCCCGGATCCGCGGTGGCCGTGACGGCCGTCATCATTGGCCTCATCGTCGCCATGGGTCTCGCCGCCTCCTACCTGGGCCCTGCGATCGCCAAGCTCGTCATCGGCAGCATGAACATCGGCGACCACCGCATGAATTGTCACTGGAGCGTCCCGCGCGTCGTTTTTATAAATTTCACGAACCTCGTCGCTATCGCGCTGACGCTCGGCCTCGCGATCCCGTGGGCAACAGTGCGTCTGCAGCGCTACCAGTTCGAGAACATGTCAATCGACGTCGCAGGCGAACTGGATTCGATCATCGCGACCCAGGCGAACGAGGTATCCGCGATGGGCGAGGAGATCGGCGAAGCCTTCGACATCGATATCGGTTTCTGACGGTCGATCATGAGTGCATTGGCGGCGAAATACTTTGACGGCAAGACCGCTGCGAGTCGGGACGTCGTGGTGAACCTGTCCATTCGCGGCAACCTGAGTTTCGAAGATAGCAGAACGCGCCACGGCTTCAGGCTGGCGGAGGTCGCGATCTCGCCGCGTCTCGTCGGTCAGCCGGCGATCGTCGACATGCCCGACGGCGCCCGGCTGGAGATCGCGGATGCCGACGCGTTCTTTGCCGAAGTGGCTATGCCGGACGCAATCGATCGGGACTGGGAACATCGACTGGAGTCCTACTGGTCCAGGATTCTGATCGTCGTCGCGGTGACCGGCGCGCTGGCGTGGGGTTTCGTCAACTACGGCGTCCCGCTGGTGGCGCGCGGCGCTGCGGCGGCCGCTCCCGTGGAACTCGATAGTGAGATCGGCGAGCGCGGTCTCGAGCTACTCGATGGTGGCCTGTTCGAAGAGTCGGATCTATCTCCGGACCGTCAGGCCGAGTTGGGCGAAATCTTTGCCGACGTCGTAAACGCGGTGGGCGACGAGCACGCGTACCGGATCGAGTTTCGCGCCGGCGGGCGACTCGGCCCGAATGCGATCGCGCTCCCGTCGGGTATTGTCGTCATGACGGACGAACTCGTCGCCCTGTCGGAAGACGATGCCGAGCTGGCCGCGGTCATGGCGCATGAGGTCGGTCATGCCCGCAATCGTCACGCGCTGCGCGCATTGATTCAGAATTCAATGGTCGCCGGCATGCTGTTCCTGGTGTTGGGTGACCCGAGCGGCGCGACGACGATCGCGGCCGGCATTCCGACGCTGCTGGTCGAACGCAGTTTTTCGCGCGCGTTCGAGCGCGAGGCCGACGACGTCGCGTTCGAGTACCTCGCGCTGCGGGGGATCCCCGACAGCCGGTTCTCTGATCTGATGCAGCGACTTGAGGAGCAGGCCGGCGCTGGTGATGGCGATG
>CAZISL010000262.1:0-17164 GCA_964541975.1 uncultured Chromatiaceae bacterium
CGGCGGTCAACGAATGCTGGATCGGTTGATTCGTCTGCGCGGCGTCAAAGACTGGTTGCAGGAGAACGAACCCGACTGGCGTCCGGAGTTTGCGGCTTTGGTCGCGGAACGTATCGCCGCCGGGGAAAGCACGGACGTCGCGGACGCAGACTAGCGCCGCACCCAGTAATGCAATCCCAGCCTAACGCGCCATAAGCGGCGATCGCCGCCCACAGGACTGCGGCCACGATGGCTACCTCGCCTGAGTCACTATTTCCGGCCAGTGCGGCGACGAAATACAGCATGAAAATGCCGTAACTGGCGGCGATCCACGCAGCGATCACGCCGACCACTGCGAGCGAGCGCGGCCGGCGCTCGTATAGGTAGGTCAGCAACCGCGCGACGAAATAGAGCAGAAAGACGACGCCGATCAGTATCGGCGTCGCGACGGTCACGCCGACCAGGATTGTCATGCCGACCCGACCGAACTCCCCGTCCCGCAGGAGCTGCCAGAGCTCTATCGGCCACGCGCGCTTGCGTGACTCGTAGTCTCCCGCCGCTGACAACGCCGTTGCACGAACATCGGGGTCAGGATCCTGCATCGCCCGTTCGATGAATGCCCGCCGGCTGCCCGTGCGTATTTTCGGCGACCCGAGCCAGCTGACGATGTTGCCGCGGACAATCGGATCCGGGTCGCTCAGGCCACGCTCGATGACGGCGTCGCGTTCGGCGGTACCATCCGCGTCGCGCAACAGCGCAACGAGAACCAGGACTCGAACCCTGGCGTCCGGATCGCGCGCGCCGGAATCGAGTAACGACGGGAACTCGGCGGCGCGCAGATACTCCGGTCGATGCACCGTCATCGTCGACAACGCACCATAGGCGGCCCGGCGAATCAGCGGGTCGGAAGCGCGCATACCCTGATACATCGCCGGGAATCGCACGTTCCGGTCGAAATCATCGCCGGGCGTGGGCGCCAGGTATTGGAACATCCCAAACGCGGCGATTGCGACCTCGGGGTCGATGTCGCGCGACAGTGACACGATGACCTCGTAAGCTGCCGGATCGACCTTCGAACTGCGCAGAATCTGCAAGGCTTGCACGCGAACTTCGCTCGGCTGCGACCGGTCCAGTGCCACCGCCAGCGGCTCCTTGCCCGCGAAGTTGCGGTCCGCCTCGACGACGCGCAGACCGTGCTGCGCGGCCCTCGCCACATCACGGTCTGCATCGCTGGTCGCCGCCGAAATCAGGTCAGTCGCGGGCGGATAGCCGCGAGCCGAATGCGCGAGTGCATAGATGATCCCAATGCGTATGCGCCGGTTCGTCTCCTGATCGAAGGCGTCGGCGAGGACCTTGAGAGTCGTCTCGGGTAGCCCACGCCCCTTCGATGATTCGACGAATGCCTCGGCCAGGTACTCGCGCTCGCCGCGGCGTAGCGGCGCGACAAACAGTGCGTTCATGTTCGTGACGACGGCATCGGGCAACGATTGAGCCGCGCCGATCTTGCCCAGCGCCATCGCGGCCTGCCGATATAGCCAGTCGAGATGCTTCTCGTCGAGAATGGCCCCGATGCGCGCGACGACCCGATCCGGGTAGCGATTATTCGCCGCGGACATGCCGACCGCGTCTAGCGCTGCTGACAGCAGCGCGTCATCGTCCGCGGTCAGCACCAGCTCGCCCAGCGCGTCGACTGCATCCGCGTGCAACGGCCGTTGCGAACCGATGCCGCCGACGGACCTGGCCGCTGTGCGTCGCACCTCGAGCGACTCATCCGTCTGCATCCGCACGATCAACTCGTCGAGCAGTTGTTGATCCTCGCTCCGCCGGGATACCGCGTCCTGAGATGCTTTGATACGCGTTTCCGGGCGGTCACTGCCGAGTCGCCACTCCATAACCGTGTCGCTATACCAGACCGTTCGATACAGCGGGACGAGCGCCCGGGACCAAAGCTGCATCAGCAGCAGCACCGCGATCGGCGCCAGCAAAATGGCCAGTATCGGTGTGCGGCGCCGGTTCATGGTGCCAAAGGACTAGCTCGCCGGGACGAATGAACGAATGACTGATGCATCCATAGCATGTCGATACTAACCGAAATTTCCTTTAATCCGATGAATCCGGTCGCACCGCTGCCGCGAATCCTATTATTCAATTCACCGAATAAACGAACCAGACTCACGGAGAATCCCAATGAAACTCGCACTACCTGCTGCATTTCTCACCCTTGCGCTGGCAATCGCCGGACCAGCTCTGGCTGGCGGGCACGCTGCCGCCAAGCAGGACATCGTCGACACGGCCGTCTCGGCTGGCACATTCAATACGCTGGTTGCCGCCGTTCAGGCAGCCGAACTCGTCGAAGCGTTGAAGGGTGAAGGTCCGTTCACCGTTTTCGCGCCCACGGACGATGCCTTCGCCGCGCTTCCGGCCGGCACGGTCGAGAATCTGCTGAAGCCCGAAAACCAGGCACAGCTGCAGGCGGTGCTCCTGTATCACGTCGTCTCGGGCAAGATCATGGCCGCCGATATCGGCTCCGGTGCCCAGCCTGCGACGCTGCAGGGTGCGACGATCGACGTGGTCGGCTCGTCTTCGGGCGTGACGGTCAACGGCGCGAACGTCGTGGCTGCGGACGTCATGACGAGTAACGGCGTCATCCACGTCATCGATGCCGTCATCCTCCCCCCCGCTGCGTCGGCACAGGCAGACTGATTCCGTAAGGAAGAAACTAATCCCTGATCCGGGAAGAGCCCGATCCGGGAAAACCCCGGGAAAAAACGATCTGCCCCGGAAAGCTGATAGGCTTTCCGGGGCAACTTTTTTTCTGCAACATGGCCACCAACACGATCGTACTTGGCGCGCTCTTTCTGCATGCCTGCCAGGCTGCCTGGTATCCGGATGCCATGAATCTGCGGACCAGCATCGCCGTTGCCGCGTTCGCGGCATGCGCCGTTTTCGCGGATCGCTGTTCGGATGACTGGCGTTATGCGGTCCCGTTACTACGAGTCTTCGGGCTGATCGGAATGGTGACGGTGATGGCCACGCTGCAGTTGGCTGCGCGTCCACCGACCTGACGCGGCACCGCTCGCCTGCTGCGGCTATACTACTGACACGTTCAGGCAGGAGGATCATCATGGATGTAGCTGTTTCGGCATTTGCCGTTATCGTCGCGCTGGGTTGTTTCGTCGCCATCTACATGGCAACCCGCAAAGACAAAAAGAAAGAAGACCAAGGCGACAGCTAAGGATTTGTCTCCCGGTAACGTTACCGGGACTTCCATCCCGGCCGGCGACCTCCGGGCGGCCAAATCACCCTATCGTGCTCCAAGACTGGGCTACTGCGACGCTGGCCGGAATCTGCCTCGGACTGGCGTGGTTCGGCTGTGTGCGCCTGCGTATGCATGTCGGGCCGATCATCCGGGAGCGCTACGGCAATAACTGGCGCCGCGCCTACTGGTGGCTGACCATCATCGTCATGATTGTGCTGGCCAACGTCGCGCTGCGGTTCCTGCGCGGCTTGACCGGCGAACCACCGAACATGCTGCTGCTCGAGATCTGGTTCGCCTGCATTGCGGTGCTTGTCGCTTTCGCATTTATCGTCCAACGCATGCGGCGACATCGCTAGCGCACCTGAGTAAACACACCGATTATGGTTTCAACGACGGATAACATGCGGACTGAATCGAGCACACAGGTCTCGACGCGCGTCGCCGCGAGCTGGGGACTCGGGTCGCTCGGCACGGCGACGATGCTCAACGGCGTAGCGGCGATTCTCCTCTACTTCCTGGTCACCTTCGTCAAGATCGAGCCGATTCTGGCTGGAGCGCTGCTGTTCGGCTCCAAGATGCTGGACGTGCTGACCGACCCGCCAATGGGGATGATCAGCGACCGCACCCGCTCGCGATTCGGCCGACGGCGTCCATGGATGCTCGGCGCCTCTTTTTTCTGCGGGCTGTCGTTCGCGATGTTGTTCAACGTGCCGGAAACCGGCATGGGTGCCAGTATGCTGTTCGTCGGTGCCGGACTGGCGCTCTATGCTCTGTCTTACACGGCATTCCAGGTGCCGTACATGGCGATGCCGGCCGAGATGACGGACGACTACCACGAGCGGACGAAAATCATGTCATGGCGCGTCGTGTTCATGACCTTCGGTAACCTGGCGGGCCTCGGCGGCGTGCCCGCGCTGGCCGAACAGCTGGGCGCGGACCGCTCGGCCTATGGCGAAATGGGCATACTCATCGGCGGCTTGATCTTCGTCGTGATGCTGGGGTGTTTCCTGCTGACCGGCGACGCGCGGCAGACACAACCGACGCACGACGAGCACATTCCGCTGCGCCGGCAACTCGCGTGGCTGATCGACAACAAACCGCTGCTGATCATGATCGGCACGAAGGTGGCAATCTACATCGGCCTGGCATCGAACATCGCCGTCGCGATGTTTTTCTTCGCCGGTGTACTGAAGTTCGGCGGCAAGATGCTCGGGCTGTTCCTCGCGCTGCAGACGATTACGTCGATCCTGTGCCTGCCGCTGGCGGCCTGGGTATCGAAACGCGTCGGCAAGCGTGAAGCCTACATGGCGTCTCTCATCGGCTTCTGCTGTGTCGTACTGACGTGGCTCATGGCGTCGCCGGACGAACCGATGGCGATATTCGTGGGACGCGCCGTGCTGCTCGGTGCGTTTGGCGCGGGCGCCCATCTGTATGGCCAGTCCATGCTGATGGATACGTTCGCCTGGGACTACAAGCTAACCGGCGTTCGGCGCGAGGGCGTGCTCGCCGCCGCTTTCAGTTTCGTGGAAAAAGCCTGCATGGCGCTGGGGCCGCTGATCGTCGGTGTACTGTTCAGCACCATGGGCTTCGACAAGGAACTCGAGCCGACAGCCGAGCAATCAGCCTCGGCGGTCACCGCCATGTACCTTGGCTTTATCTGGATCCCGGTCGGGATGCAGGTCATGTCGGTCACGCTATTGAAGTTCTACCCACTCACGGAAGAACAATTGCTAAGCGAGCCAGCCGGTCATCCGGACGAAAGCCCGAACATAAGCTAATCCACGTCGCCGACACCTGCGGCGCGCTGCTGAAGACTGTCGCTGCCGGCGGCCCGATCCCGCTTCAGCTTTTCCAGTATCACGGCAACCGTGCACGTAGCCGCAAGGACCAGCGCGAAAGCCGTTACGACTATTTCCATTAGGGCGACCATATCGCTAGCTTCCGTAAGCGGCCGCTTGACGTTCGACGCGCAAACCGGCCTCCGAGGGCAAACGATCCACTTCAATCATGACCTCGTTACGCCGCAGAAACGGCGGCATGTAGGGCGGGTCATACAGCGCCGTCTGAATATCGCCGACGGGGGTGAGGGACCGATCGAGGACACTGTCGAGCAACGCAGCCTGTTTCTTCGAGAAATTGCGCTCGGTCCATCGACCCGAGTAACGCAGGACCGCCATCAGCCGGCCCGGCACCTCGCGCACCCGGACGCGTGGATCCGTCGGCACTGGAGCCGAATCCAGCGTGTACTCAGCCGGCAGCATGAAAGCGATACGCCAACCTTCGCCGCTCCCGGTCTGCTGCACCGGCACCGTCATCGCGATCTTCTCGCTGGTCGGTACCTGCGCGACCGGCTTGGTCATCGCGATCTTCGCGCTCCCCTGATTGCTGCCGGTGATGTAACGAAACAGACGCCGGAATCCCTCGTTGCCGGCGGCCTGGTAGTCGCCAACGTTCTCGACGATCGTTTCCGATACCAGGTATGAATCGTATTGCCGGTACTCGATGTCGCCGTCCTTATGCAGGACCTGGTAGTTGGGCTGTTCAAGACTCATCGCACTTTCTCCTGCAATCAGGAGGCCCGCCAACAGGGCGGCGCGGCCGATTGTCGAAATCCTGATTTGCGCTGACATGGTTGATCTCCGTTTCGGAAGCGAATGTCGCTTTCTCGGGTTGTATTCGCAGCGCAGGCCGCGATGGATTACCCGCGGGCCGTCTCGTCGGGTTCAGGCCCCGTCCGGACAGATCCAGCGGGGCCAGGACAGCGAATAGCAGGTAAACACGCGTCACATCGACGCATCGCGGAGCAATTTCATGACCACTCGAAGATCAATTCTGACTATGGCCAGCCTCGCGCCGCTGTGCACGATCGGCAGGCGCTCGATCGCCCGGCCACTCTCCTACGCCGACCGTGACAACCTGGTCTTGAGCGATTTCAGCGGCGATGAACCCTACGTAATGACTGGCGCACGCTAGCGCGGGTTCACCGATCGGGTGATGGGCGGTGTGTCCGACGCCGACTTCGGCACCTCGGTCGTCGACGGCCGTCGCTGTGCCCGCATGGCCGGCAACGTGACGCGCGACTCGGGTGGCGGATTCATCCAGATGGCGATGTATCTCGACAGATTCTCGGCCTCAGGCTATGCGGGCATAGAACTGTTCGTATTCGGCAATGGCGAAGACTACAACCTGCACGTCAAAACGACAGACTGCAGGTGGCACGATCAATCCTACCGCGCGACCTTCCATGCCGAGCCGCGCTGGCAGACCATTCGCTTGCCGTGGGAAGCTCTCAGGCCGAACCGGGTTGTTCTTCGCGCTGCAGTCATAGTAAATAGGGTCGGCCCCGGCATACGGGGCGTGGTCCAATTTACTGATGCGTAGCCTCCTGATCGATCTCGACGGCGTCCTGTACGAAGGTGACGACCCCATCCCCGGCGCAGCCGACGCGATGGACTGGCTGGATGTCGCCGCGATACCGCATGTATTCGTCACAAACACGACGTCCCGCCCCCGCTCGGCCATCGTCGAAAAACTGGCGAAGCTGGGCATCAGCATCGGCGAGGACGACATCCTGACGCCCCCGGTCGCCGCCGCGGCCTGGCTCGCTGAAAATTCGCATGGCCCGGTGGCGCTATTCGTGCCCGAGGCCACCCGTGACGAGTTCACGGGCGTCGAGCTCGCACGACCAGGCATCGAGGGCCCGGTCGGCGCCGTGGTCATCGGGGATTATGGCGAGCGCTGGGACTTCGGCGAACTGAATCGGGCGTTTCGGCTACTAATGACGGAGCCGCAGCCGGCGCTGGTGGCGCTCGGCATGACGCGCTACTGGCGCGCGCCCGACGGCCTCAGGCTCGATACCGCGCCGTTCGTCATGGCGCTGCAGCACGCCACCGGCATCGAGCCCGTCGTGCTCGGCAAGCCGGCGCCGGCGTTCTTCGACGCGGCACTGTCGCGCCTGGTCGCTTCCGCCGACGAAGCCTGCATGATCGGCGACGATATCCGCACGGACGTCGACGCAGCGCAGGAATTCGGCATCGGCGGCATCCTCGTCAAGACCGGCAAGTTCCGCACGAGCGACCTCGGTCTCGACGTCGAACCACGGGCCATACTCGGATCGATCGCGGAGCTACCCGAATGGTGGCGCCGCAATACAGGCGGCGCGTGACCCGCAAACTCTCCTACGTGATCGGCTTCGATGACGCGCCGTTCGACCGCGCGAGTCGCGGCGACGTCGCGGTGGTCGGGACCGTGTTCAACGGTCCCCGGCTCGAGGGCGTAATCCGCGGCAAGGTTCGCCGTGACGGGGCGAACGCGACGCACAACCTGGCCGCGATGATCGAAGGATCGAGATTCGCACCGAGCCTGCAGGCCGTGTTACTCCAGGGCATCACGTTCGGCGGCTTCAACGTCGTTGACCTGCAGGCCCTGAGCGAGCGTGTCGATCTCCCCGTCGTGGCCGTCTGCCGCAAGCAGCCCGACCTCGTCCGCATCCGCCGCGCGCTGCTCGAGTCGGTGCCGGGTGGTGCGCGCAAATGGCGTCTGATCGAACGGTTGGAACCGGCGAGGAGGCACGGTGATATCTATCTTCATCACATCAACCTCGACTGGCGGGACGCGACGGCACTCGTCGACCGCTTCGCGTTGAACTCCCATCTGCCGGAACCGCTGCGCACGGCGCACCTGATCGCGGGCGCCCTGGCCGACGGCGAGAGCCGTCACAGACCCTAGGGGCGAACAGCGTCGAACCCGCCGAGGTATTCAGCCCTTGATGCAGATCAGCGGCTCGTCACTTGCCGTGCCCTGTTCATGCTTCGTGCCTGAAACGACATTGGTCTATCATCAATGCAGATGCAAGAACCATTTAACACGAAGGTCGCGGAACTGCTCAGACAGATGGCCGATGTGCTGGAGCAGCAGCAGGCGAACCCTTATCGCATCAACGCATACCGCAGGGCGTCCGAAGCGGTCGAGTCACTGGACGAGGATGTGCGCGACGTGCTCGAGCGCGAGGGTACGGAGGGGCTGATTCGTCTGCCCTTTATCGGCTCCGGTATCGCGGCATCTATCCGCGAGATCGCCGACACCGGTCGCTGGCTACGTCTCGAACAGATGCGCGGTACGCTCGACCCCGAACGGCTGTTTCGCACCGTACCCGGCATCGGTCCGGAGCTGGCTTTGGCGATCCACGAACGCCTGCATGTGGATTCGCTCGAGGACCTGGAGATGGCCGCGCACGACGGCCGCCTCGAAACGCTGAAGGGTGTCGGGCCGCGACGCGCGGCGGCCGTGCGCGCCGGCCTCGCAAACATTCTGGGTCGCCGCCGCTCGTCCCGACGCAGCAACAAGGATCCCGATGTCGGCATGCTGCTTTCCGTGGATCGCGAATACCGCACGCAGGCGCGCGCCGGAGCGTTGCAGAAAATCGCGCCGCGACGCTTCAACCCCGAAGGCACCGCATGGCTACCGATCCTGCATACCCGCCGCAACGGCTGGCACTTCACGGCGCTGTACTCGAACACCGCCCGCGCGCATCAACTCGGCCGCACGCGTGACTGGGTCGTGATCTATTTCGAGGACGCCGACCACCGCGAGGGCCAGTTCACGGTCGTCAACGAGACCCGCGGCCCGCTGAAGGATCTGCGCGTCGTGCGTGGCCGCGAAGCCGAATGCCGGCGGCACTATCGCCGCGGACGATAGCGCCCCGCCCGTCAGGCGACCTGACCGAAATACTCGCGCGCCGCGGTGGCGAAAACATGCATGTCCTCAACTTTGCCCATGCTGACGCGCGCCCAGGTCGGGTATGGCGCGTAACTCAGGCCCGTCAGTATTCCTGACTGACGCATCGCACCCATGAACTCCCGGGGTGAACCGCCCGTATCGAAGTAGATAAAATTACCGCGGCTCGGCACATATGGCCTGCCGAGCTCCTCGAACACCGCACTCGTCACATCCAGGCACTCGCGAATCCGCGCGCGACTGAACTCGAGAAACCCGGTGTCCTGCAGACTCGCCGTCGCGGCGAGCACGCCCGGAAAACTCATTTGCGTGACCCGGAATCGCTCCAGCCGCTTGATGATGTCGGGCGGCGCAATGGCGTAGCCGACGCGCATGCCGGCCATGCCATGCAGTTTCGAGAAAGTGCGCGTGACGATGACGGGCTTGTCGGCCAGGACGCTGCGGACCGCAGTGTGCTTCGGCAGGTCATCCCACAGGTCGAGATAGGCCTCGTCGACGAGAATGGGCACGCGCTGTGACACTGCGTCGATAAACGCGCCGAGGGCCGCGCCTTCCAACAGCGTGCCGGTCGGGTTGTTCGGATTGCAGACGTATAACAGACGAGAATTGGCGCCGACCACGGATGCCATCGCCTCCAGGTCGTGACGCATGTTGTCATCGAGCGGGACCTCGTCGATCTCGCAGCCGAGATAGCGCGCGTAGGTCGGCAAGAAAGAAAACGTCGGATTCGCGGCGACGACGCGCCCCCCGTCGCGGCCGAAAATCAGTGCGGCGATGCGCAACGCTTCGGTGGAGCCGGCGCAGACGAAAACGTTCCGCGTGCCGACGCCTTCGTGGTCGGCGATCAGTTTCTTCAGGACCCCGGTTTCGCGTATCGCGTATTTCCATCCCTGCTCGACCGCGTCCGCAGCCGCGGCACGAGCAGCAGGCGAAGGCCCGTAGGGATTCTCGTTGGCGATCAGGCGCAGCATTCCACCTGGCGCGGACCGCTGGTCATGCTGCCCCCCGGAGACTGCAAAAGTCCCCAGTAGCCCGGCAGCAGCCGCGCCTGCTTGCAGGAATTCGCGCCGATCGAAACCGCGACGTTTTGAGCGCTGCACCACCATGTCGCTATCTTACATCGTCATCAACCCGTTAACGGGGCAACGCCCGCGAGTGCCGCCGGCCGACACCGATTTTTAGCCCGCAGATTGCATTATGATGAGCCCATCATGCTAAGAAAAATCGGAATCACCCTGGTTGTGCTGATGCTGTTGCTGGCGGGATTGCTGGTCGGCTGGTACACGATCGACGGGCAGCCGATGCCCGAAACTTCGCAGTTCCTGAGCGGCGCGGGCTACACGGTCGAACAGCGCGATGACGGCAGCCTCGTGTTCAGGCCCGCGAAGCCGAACCGGCGCGGCATCGTCATCATGCATGGCGCGCTGATCAAACCAATGAGTTATACGAATTCCGCAGCGTACTTCGCCAGGCGCGGTTACGTCGTTTACCTGCCGCACGGTGGCTTCTGGCGGCTGCCGATCAACGCCGTCAAAGACACCGTCAAACGGCTCGCAGAATTCGAGGCCGACCAGTGGTTTCTGATCGGTCATTCGATGGGTGGACTCGCCTCGCTCGAGTTGCTGCGGGAATCGCGGGCCGACGTCCGCGCGCTGACGCTGTGGGGATCAGGCGTGCCGTTCGACTTCAAGGACGTGTCCGCGCCGCTGCTGTTCCTATGGGGCGACCGGGACGGCATTCTGAACGCCGAACGACTCGAGGGCGTCAAGGGTAATCTACCCAGAGCGACGCGTTACGTGACCTTCGAGGGGGGCAACCATCGCAACTTCGCCATGTATACGCACCAGTTCTTCGACAACGACGGACCGTTGTACTGGCGCGAACAGATCGACCGCGCGAACGACCTCACGGCGGAGTTTTTCGATGCGTATGCCGATTGACCGGTCGCTCTAGTCTTCCAGGTCGAATACCGCCGTAATATTCGCTTCGAGGCGCATTTCGCCGGGGTTGTACGTCGCCTGCCCGCTGTCGGCTGACTCGGCCATCGCCGCCATCGCCATTCCACGTGCGACCGGCATGGGCATCGGCATAGGTCGGCCCGCGTTGATGTGGCGGACATCGCCGACGTCCACGTCCATCGCTTCTGCCAGCGCTTCCGCATTCTTGCGCGCGTCGGCGGCGGCCTTCGCCAGGGCCTGGCGATACGCGTCACGGCGATTGGTGCTGTCGAGCACCGGCGGCGACACCTGGTTCACACCCGCGCGCACCGCACCCTCGATCAACTCGCCGAGGTTGTCCAGATCACGCAGCTCGACCTGGATGCTGCGACGGACGACGTAGCCGATCAAATCCTGTTTCTCGGTCTGCCGGTTCCAGTGATAGTCCGGTTGAACCGTCGCGCCCGTTGAATTGATGTGCCGCTCGTCGACATCGAGATCGTCGAGCAGATCCAGGACCCGCGACGTCGTTTCGGCGACAGCTTTCTGTGCCGACGCCAATGATGCATCCCGCTCCTCCACGGCGAGACTCAGCCGCGCCATATCCGGTTTGATCATCACGAAGCCCTTACCGTCGACGGATACCGTCCGGGGCATTTCATCTGCCTGCGCCGTCATGGCAACCGCGGCGAACAAGATAATGGAGATCGAAAAAAAGCGCATGGCGGTTCCCCTTCCTGACCGAATATTGCGAACCTACGATTCATGAACCGCATGATAACCCTCGCCCGCACATCGATATACCTCCGACGCAGCTGTCTCGTGAACCTGATGCGACGATAGCGACGCCCGCCGCCATGAATTGGCGTCTTTGCAGCTGGTTATTCCGCCGTGTTCTCGACGAGCTCGATCAGGTGCCCGTCCGTATCGGCGGGGTCGAGATAGGCGATCTTCTTCGCGCCGGTATCGAAAACGCCATTTGGCGTGATGTAGCCTAGATGCACGCCCTTCTCGGCCATGCGCTCAATGACCTCGTCGATGTCGGTGACCTCCAGCGCGAAATGCGTAATCCCGTTCGCGTTATCACCCGTCATCTTGCGGAACGTATCGGTCAGTGGCTGGATGATCTCGAGCTCGACACCGCCGAGTGAGATGAAGGCGAACGCGACCTGCCCGCCGGTCTCATCCGGGGATACGTAGCGCACCTCGTCGTCGGCGATATCGAACAGCGATCGGAACATCGCGACGGATGCGTCCAGGTCGTCGACGACATAGCCGACGTGGCGCAATTGCCTGATCAGTTTGTTCATGGCGACGAGATTACACGATCGTGTGCCAGCCGGGAGCCATCGGGGAAATCCACGATTGCCGGGCGCCGGGAACGGGGGCAAGATGAACGGTTATGGAAATCGACATCATCCTGAATGAATTCACCTCGCCTCAGCAGGCGGTCGAACTCGGCCTGATGGCCGAAAACTATGGCGTTCGGGGGGTCTGGGCCAGCAACTACGGCTGGTCGCGCGACCCGTTCATGGCCCTGTCGTTGCTCGCAGACCGATCGTCGCGCATCAGGCTCGGGCCGATGGCCATCAGCGCCGAGGAATTGCACCCGCTGAAGATGGCCAACCTGCTGTTCTCGCTGAACGAAATGAGCCGTGGCCGGGCGATGATCATGGTCGGTGCAGGCGGTGCCGTGCTGCAGGCCATCGGCAAGGAGCGCGGCCGGATGATTCGCTCCGTGCGCGAATGCCTGGAGATCCTGAAGGGATCGTCGCCCGACAAGACGATGAACTACGACGGCGACATGTACAAGGTCTGGGGCTATAAGCCCGCGTACGCGACCGATGAACCGCCGCTGATCTACTACGGTTCCAACCACCCGCAGAGCCGGCGGATCGCGGCGGAACTCGCGGACGGCCTGATCACCAGCGACTTCGTCGTGTCGCTGATGAAGGAGTTCGTGGACGCGACGTACGCGGACCTCGAGTCCGCGGGCCGCTCGCCCGCAGATTTCCGCATCAGCAACTTCTGGGCATGGCATATCAAGGAAGACGCCGAGGCCTCGGCGCGCGAGGCACGACGCGAACTGATGCTGCGCGGCTGGCTTGGCGAGCAATACTTCGCCCCGTTCCTCGAAGAGGATGAAGTGAAACTGATGCGCGACCACGAGCAGGATTTTCTGGACGCGTTCCTGCGCAGCACGGACGTCATCGAGAACGTGCCCGACGACCTCGTGACGAAAATGATCGAGAACATCTCGTTCGTCGGCGGCCTGGACAAGATCGATGCGGCGATCGAGACGCTGCATGAGTTCGCAGACGCCGGCCTGACCGAGATCGCGCTCCGCGTGCACGACGACCCGGCCGACGCGCTCCGCCTGATCGGCGAACGCGTCATGCCGGCCCTGCGCTAGGACGAGGTGCATGCCATGAGATTCGACGTCATCCTGGATTCGTTCATGTCCGCGCCGGACATGACGCGCTGTGCCAGGCTCGCCGACGAATATGGACTCGGCGGCCTGTGGATCGCCAACAACTTCAACACGCGCGACGCCTTCGTCAACTTCGTGCCTGCCGCGATGGAGACCAGCCGGGTGCGCATGGGTCCGACCGCCATCAGCCCGTTCGAACTGCACCCGATGAAGATCGCGCACTCGTTATTGACGCTGAACGAGATAGCCGAAGGACGCGCCCAGATCGTAATTGGCGGCGGCGGCGGCACGGCCGAGAACCTCGGCCACAAGCCGCATCGAATGGTGCGTGCCGTGCGCGAATGCGTCGAGATTCTGAACCAGGCGATCGCGGGCAAACCCGGCTCGTACAAGGGCGAGATGTACCAGGTCGGCTGGATGGACGTCGACTGGGCGAAGCAGCCCGCGCCGGCCATCTACGTCGGTGCAAACGGCCCGCAGATGCTGCGCGCCGCCTCGCGTTACGCCGCTGCCATCATGAGCAGCGACTTCACGCCCGATCGCATCCGCTGGGCCCATGAACTGATAGATCCCGGCCTGAACGAACGCGGCGTCGACCCGGCCACGTTTCCGTACAACAACTTCTGGGCATGGCACGTCCAGGAGAGCCGTGAGCAAGCACACAAAGAGGCACGCATCTACCTCGCCGTACGCGGCACGATCTACCCGGATTACATTCGCGACGTCGTCAACGAAGAAGAAGCGCAAATCGTCACGGCGAACGAAAGCGAATTCCTGAAGGCGTACATGGCCAAGACGTCGGAAATCAAAGGGGTGTCGGAAGAGATCCTGACCAAGATCGTCGACGGTGGCGTATCGGCATCGCCGCTGAGCGAGATCGAACGCGAGATCGAACGCATGCGGGAATTCCGCGATGCCGGGCTGACCGAGATCGCGCTGTGCGTCTACAGCAACCCGGAGCAGGCGATCCGCACGATTGGGGAACACCTGGTGCCGGCGCTCGCCTGAAACGATTGCGAGCGTCGTGGGCGGTAAACTGATGACACGACGAATTGGGGAACAGACGCATGAGCGACCTGCAATCTGCTGATAGCGGCGACTTCGTGGACGTCCACGTCGTCGACAACTTTTACCAGGCATGCTCGTTCATTCCGATGTCGTTCGCCCTCGTCACCACCGTTCACGACGGCGGCGAAACCGGCATCGGGCCGCACGCGCTGTTGGCGCCGTTCGGCATCACGCCGCCCCACTCGATGTTGCTGATCAGCCGCCACAACAGCGGAACGGCGGCCAATCTCCGACGGCACGGCAAGTGCGCCCTGAACTATGTGCCGTTCGCTCGTCAGGCATTTACGGGCATCGCGAACATGGGCTCTCCGGGTATGTCACTCGAAGACAAGGCGAAAGCGAACCCGTACACGATGATCGACTCGCCGACACCTGAGAAAGCCGCGGACCCCGAATGCCCACAGATCGTCGCCGAGGCGTTCCAGGTCTTCGAATGCACGTGGCACGATTGGGTGGGGCTGCACCAGATGACCGACGATAGAGGCCAAGCCTACAACAGCCACTTCATTCTGAATATCGACAAGATACTGTTACGCGAAGAATACGCTGGCGCCGTCGAGAAGGGCGAGGTGTACCCTGACATGCCGATATTCTGCGGCTTCAGACCCGCGACGGGCTTCTGGTTCGCCGAGACCAACCCGCCGTTCAGCGTTCCGCTGCCGAAGGTCGAGGGCCTCGAGCACCAGCACATCTTCTATGTCGCGAACCGGATCCATGCCGATTTCCAGTTTACCGAAGACGCGTGCAAGGCCCTGACCGGGATACCGCGACCGTTCCTGCAGGATGCGTTGAAAGGCATCGTCGAACGCGCGCAGCAGGACGGCGTCCCGGTGATCGACGTCGATTACCTGAAAAAGATCCGGCCCTGAGCGGTGGCTTACTGAATCGCGCGCAGCACGCGCCAGGGGGACATCGGCATTTCCCTGACCTGACGACCGACCGCGTCGGCAACTGCGTTAGCGATCGCCGGCATGGTGCAGACGATGGGTCCCTCACCGACTTCCTTCGCGCCGAACGGGCCGTTCGGATCCACGGTCTCGACGATGATGTGATCGACTTCGGGCATCTCGAACGCGCGCGGCATCTTATAGTCGAGCCGCGACGGGTTCATGATCTGGCCGTTTTCCATCACGCACTCTTCATACAGCGCTTGTGACATACCGCTGAATACCTGGCCGTCGATCTGGCCCTCCACGATGCGCGGATTGATGGCACGGCCGACGTCGTGAGCGACGGTCATCCGGTCGACCGTCACGACCCCGGTGCCCGGGTCGACCGTGACCTCCGCGATCTGCGCGCCGAACGAATAAGCCATCGTGCCTTTCTTCAATGGCGAGTTGTAGAAGCCGCGACCCATGACGAAACGGCCTTCCAGGCTGTGCAGCGTATCGTAGACCACCTTTTTGAAGGGGATCGCGCGGTCGGGCTCGCCGTCCGGGTAAACCCGGTGATCGCGGAACACCAGTCGGTCGGCGTCGACGTCCAGTTGTCGCGCCGCCGTCGCCGCCAGCTGTTCACGCGCATCGAGGCAGGCATTGCGCGTGGCATTGCCGGTGTTGAACGTTCCGCGTTGCGTGAACGCGCCGACGTCCAGCGGATCGGAAGCCGTATCGCCCGACACGACCTGGAAGTCATCCGGCGTGATGCCGAGCACCTCGGCCCCGATGATGGCCATCGTCGTGTGCGAGCTCTGCCCCATGTCGGGCAGGCCGATGAACAGGGTCGCCTTCCCATCGTCCGCGATCTTGACGAACGCCGCGCTGGTATCGTGCTTAAACAGGCCTTTGGCACCCGACGCCATCGCGCCGATGCCGATGCCGATGCCCTTGTACTTCGGCAGCTTGCCGCGCTTGTCCTTCCAGCCGGACTTCGCCGCGGCCTTCTCGATACATTCCTTCAGGCCGCAGCTCGCGTAGTGCGACCCTTCGAGCGTCGTGTGTCCCTCTTCGACCGCGTTGAGCAGGTTGAATTCGACGGGGTCCAGGCCGAGGTCCTGCGCAAGTCCGTCGAGGTGCTGGCCGAGCGCGAACTGGAACTGCGCAATGCCGCCGCCGTGATGAAAGTAGTAAGGCTGGTTGTTCGTGTGGACCAGGCGGCCGCGGTAACGGGCGTGCTGGATCGGATACAGCGCCCCGAGATAACGCGAGGTCAGCAACGTCACGATCATCTGCGATTCGACGTAGGCACCGGAATCGAACAACAGGTCGGCCTCGACGACCTTGAGGCGACCGTCCTTCGTTGCACCGGACTTCAGCTTGTAGATGACCTTGCCGCCGGCATGGCACATCGTGAATTCCTCGTCGCCACTCGCGCGAATGCGCACCGGCCGTCCGGCCTTGCGCGAGAGAAGCGCGGCGAGGAAATGGTGCGGACGAGTCGCCGTGCGACCCGTGAAGCCGCCGCCGCTGTTCAGCGTCAGCAGGCGCACGTCGCTGTCCGAGAGTTTCAGGCCGGCGGCCAAGCTCTTCTGGAACAGCAACGCGGTCTGCGTCGGCGTCCACATCGTCAGCTGACCGGCCTTGGTGAAATCGGCAACGCAGACATGGTATTCCGCATAGCAGTTGTGCGACGGGTTGGTAACGTACTCGCCCTCGCGAATCAAGTCGCAGGCAGCGAACGCCGCATCCGGGTCGCCGTAGTCCAGGTTCTCCTCCCAGCCGACGTTCCGCTTTGCCTTCTGGTGCAGTTGCGGCGCGTCGTCGCGCAACGCCTTCGTCATGTCCAACACGGTCGGGAGGACATCGTATTCGACCT
>CAZISL010000263.1:0-5802 GCA_964541975.1 uncultured Chromatiaceae bacterium
TTCGTCGGCACGACGTTCGCGCTGTACCTGACGATCGCGTGGCTGACCCGCGTCAAGGATACGCAGGGTTTCTTCGTCGCCGGACGCGGCGTGCCGGCGCCGGCGAACGGCATGGCGATCGCTTCGGACTGGATGAGTGCAGCGTCGTTCATCTCGATGGCCGGCATCATCTCGGTCATGGGTTATGCCGGCAGTGTCTACCTGATGGGCTGGACCGGCGGTTACGTGCTGCTCGCACTTTTGATTGCTCCGTACCTGCGCAAGTTCGGTCATTACACGGTGCCCGACTTCGTCGGCGATCGATTCGATTCGAACGTCGCGCGACTCGTCGCCGTCGTTTGCGCGTTGTTCATCAGTTTCACTTACGTCGCCGGACAGATGCGTGGCGTCGGCGTCGTGTTCAGCCGGTTCCTCGAGGTCGACATCACGGTCGGCGTCATGATCGGCATGGCGATCGTGTTCGTCTATGCCACGCTCGGTGGCATGCGCGGCATCACGTGGACGCAGGTCGCGCAGTACTGGGTGCTGATCACAGCGTTCCTGATCCCGGCGATCGCGATCAGCATCAAGCTCACGGGTATACCGCTGCCCCAGGTCGGCCTCGGCAGCACACTGATCGGCGACGGTGGGCAGGCCGTGTATTTTCTCGACAAGCTAAACCAGATCCAGGTCGACCTCGGCTTCTCGCGCTATACCGATACGTTCGTCGGCACGTGGGACAAGGCCAACGTATTCTTCGTCACGCTCGCGTTGATGATCGGCACGGCGGGTCTTCCGCATGTCATCGTGCGTTTCTACACGGTGCCCAGCGTCAAGGCGGCACGCTGGAGTGCGTTCTGGGCGTTGTTGTTCATCGCGATGCTGTACCTGACCGCGCCGGCGACCGCGGCGTTCGCCCGCTACTACATGATCGAGAGTCTGAACGGTCAGGCGGAAGAGACGTTGCCCGAGTGGTTTGAGAACTGGGAACGCACCGGGCTCGTGCAGTGGTTCGACGATGGCGACGGGCGCGTGCTGTACTCGGCGGGCGACGACAACGAGATCTTTCGCAGCGGCAGTCTCGGCGGACCCGAACTCGCGGCGATTCGGCAGGATCATCAGCGCTGGCTCGATACCGGCGGTGTGACCGGCGCCGACGCACGGCCTGTCCTGCGCGGAAAAGGTTTGTCGGGCCCGGACCGCGACATCATCGTGCTGGCCACGCCGGAAATGGCGGAACTCGCGACCTGGATTATCGCGCTCGTCGCCGCCGGCGGCCTCGCGGCGGCTTTGTCGACCGCGAGCGGATTATTGCTCGTGATTTCGTCGAGCGTCGCGCACGATGTGTACTTCCGCATCATCAATCCGCAGGCCGACGAAAAGCAGCGTCTGCTCGTCGGCCGCAGCGTCATCGGCCTGGCGGTCGTCGTCGCGGGCTTGTTCGGCGTCTATCCGCCTGGTTTCGTCAGCCAGGTCGTTGCCTTCGCGTTCGGCCTCGCGGCCGCGAGTTTCTTCCCGACCATCGTGCTCGGCATCTTCAGCAAGCGCGTCGGCACGCTGCCTGCGACCGCGGGTATGGTCGCCGGCATTGGCTTCACGGCGTTCTATATCATCGCCAGCGTCTACGGCGGCATGGCGCCGTGGACCTTCGGGTTATTCGAGCGCGGCATCAGCCCGCAGGGTATTGGCGCATTCGGTGCATTGTTGAATTTCGTCGTGACATTCGTGCTGACGCCGTTCAGCAAACCGCCGAGCGAAGCCGCCCGGGACATGGTCGACCAGGTGCGCGAGCCGGAGATGGTCGAGACCGGGGAGCGCGTGCCGGGATTGTAAGTGGTTGGTTCATCAGCGATTCCCGTCGAGAAAAGCCCGACACCGGGATTGATCCGTAAGTAAAGACCCGGATGGCCGAGTCGCCCCGGTTCGCTGAATATGAACTAGACGAATCGGGAAAGACCGGAGTCGGTCGCTTCCCGGCGTCGCGTTGCTCGCACGAATGGAGGAACGTCATGCGATGGGTCGCGTTACTACTGACCGCTCTCGCGCTGCCGATCGCCTGCCTGGGCGAGGAGGTACAGCTGCGCGGCTGGTACGTCGGCGGCGGTCCCGCGCTCAATAACGTCTTCACGAACGAAGACATCGGCGTCTACGGCACGTCGGAGCGTGGCAGCAGCGATACCGGTTTCATTGTCAACGGCGGTTACCGCTTTAATCGTTACATCGCGGTCGAGGTCGGCTACCTCGATGGCGCCGAGCCGCGGTTCCAGAGCATTGCGTTCGGGCCCGGCGGAAACCTTCTTTACCAGACCGACATCACCCAGCAGACCGAGGCGATCGAGGCGAGCGTCGTCGGCATCTTCCCGTTCCTGAAGATCTGGGAAATCTATGCGAAGGGTGGCATCGCGGCCTGGGACGCCACCGCTCAGCAACGCCTGACGCCGCTTACCGGATTCGGCGCTCCTGCGATCCAGCAGACCGTCGATCGCGATGGCGTCGACCTGCTCGTCGGCGTCGGCTTCGGCGTCACGCTCTGGCAGCATGTGCACCTGCGCTTCGAGGTGCAGGCATTTCGCACCGACGACGAGCTGTTGTTCGTCGAAGGCGACGACCGCGAGGCGAGGTTCGACAGTTTCACGGCCGAGGTTCACTGGCGTTTCGGTGACGATTGGTGACGGCGACATGCAGGCCCCCGGCACACATGGTTACGATCCACGGCATCGCTCCCGCGCCAAAGAACGGCTTGGAAATTTCCCGGTTCGTCTGACCTGCGCGCTCGCCGCGCTTGTCGTCGCTGCCGTCGGCACGGCCGCCGAGTATCCGACGATTCCCGGACGGTTCGCCGAGGAGGTCATGACCGAGTCGCTGGTCGCGGTCGAGGCGTTTATCGATGACACCGATTTCTATGTCCGTTACCGGGACTCCGACGGCATGGTCTGGTCCGGCGGCAGCTGGGCGAGTCGGATCGGGCTGGGCGAAATCGAAGCGGGCGAGACCTATGGCGGGCCTTACATACTGCCGCTCGAATACCATCAACGCGAGCCGTGGACCGATTCTCCGGTCGAACGCATTAGCGGCAGAATCCTGAGTCGCAAGGACTGGCAGGTGTTTCGCGATCGCATGGTCGCGGCCGTCGTACCGAGAAGCGGGGCCGTCGGCGTCGCACTGCATTTTTACGCCGACGACTATTTCATCTACTACGACGAGACCGGCGTATTCCACGCCCAGCGATTGCTCGACAAGCGCGATGATTACATCGTCGGCGAAAGTCTGTCCTTCCTCGATTTCATCCAACGCGGCGTGCCGTTGCTCGAGGCATTCCTCGCCGAGAAAGGCATCGAAGATCGGCGCATCGTTTTCAATACCGGCGACGTCGGCGCTTATTCGCTGCCGTTCCTGTACGTCAACCTTGACCTGCCGCTAGCCGTGTTCGCGCGTTATGCGTCACACGACACGATGCGGCGCTCCGCCAGCGCCGTTCCTCCCTACATCCAGACGGCCGGCCACGTTACGCGAAGTCATCTGTTCGGCATGGTGTTCAGGCCCGTATCATCGGTGTTTCGATTGTTCTTCGTCGCAACGGGCGCGGCCTCCGAGACGATCAGGCCGGATTGGGTCGTCGCACTCGAGGCGAGCCCAATACCCGACGTGGCAGACGGGCCGGGCATGGATCTCGACGCCTGGGAGGCCGAACTCGATGAGTTGACCGGGCGTTCGTCGTCGAGCGGCACGATCGAGTACCTGATTGACGGCGAAGCTTTCTTTACTCGCCTGATCGATGAGGTGACGACCGCGGACGAGTCGATTCATCTGCGGACGTACATCTTCGACAACGATGACTACGCGGAACAGATCGGCGAATTGCTGAAGCGACGTTCGAACGAGGGCATCGAGGTCAAGATGTTGTTCGATGGCCTCGGCACGATAATTTCCACGATGGAGACTCAGGACACGCTCCCCGAGGATTGGCATGGCTCCGAGTCCGTGCATCGATTCCTCGAAGAGGACTCGCAGATCAACGTGCGCCAGGCGCCCAATCCATGGATGACCGGCGATCACGTCAAGACCATCACCATCGATCGGCGCGTCGCGTTCACCGGCGGGATGAATATCGCCCGGGAGTATCGGTACGACTGGCACGACATGATGATGGAACTGCAGGGTCCGGTCGTCGACGTGTTGCAGGATGAGTTCGACAAGGCCTGGTCGCACGCGGGTTTGTTCGGCGACTTCGGTTATGCGCTGCAGCGGCTGAAAAACGGTAACAGAGGGGCCGCCGAAGCAGGTTATCCGGTGCGCGTATTGTTTACCCGCACGGGGGATCGCGAAATCTTCCGCGCACAGCGACTCGCCATTCGCAATGCGCGACGTTATATCTTCGTCGAGAACGCCTACTTCACCGACGACGCGATGCTCTACGAACTGGTCAAGGCGCGCCGGCGCGGCGTAGACGTTCGGGTCATCATGCCGCTAGTGACGGATCGGGGGCCGATCACGCGTAACAATGCGCTCGCGGCGAATGTCATGCTCGAGAATGGCATCCGCGTGTTCGTGTATCCCGGGATGTCGCACGTCAAGGCGGCCGTGTTCGACGGCTGGGCGTGCCTCGGCTCGGCCAACTGGGACAAATGGAGCCTCGCGATCAACAAGGAACTGAACCTCGCGACGTCCGACCGTCAATCGGTCGAAGGATTACTGGAGCAATTGTTCGAGCCAGATCTCGCCAGATCGGTCGAACTGACGGAGCCTTTCCCGGAACGTTGGTCCGATTTCCTGTTGGAGTTCATGGGGGACTACGTGTTCTAAGCGCCCGGCGCTCGTTGGCAGGCGGCGTCGATCAGGACTTGTAGACAGTCCGGACGCAATCGTGTGCCTCGTCCAGTTCGAGCACGACGTCGGCGAGCGCCGGCAGCGTTGCCAGGTTGTGCCGCGTGATGCGCTCGAAGTGCTGAATGAAGTCGGCGATCTGTCGCTCGTCCATGATGCCGTCGCCGTGCGTTCGCGCCGCCAGTTTCTGCTCCTGCTCGAGGCGCCAGCGGTAGACGGCGTCGAAGCTCGGGACCTGCAGCAGGACGAGCGTGTCGAGTCGCGCGAACAGTTCAGCATAGGGTCCGGCCAGTTGCTCGTTCACGTAGCGTCGCCAGGCGCCATCGCCGTCGTGCTGACGCTCGAGCGCATTCACGGGCTGCAGCAGGGCCGCGTCATCCTGCGCGCGGCTGCCCACGCACCAGCCCTCGAGAATCACCAGGTCGACCGGGCCGGTCACCACGGGCCAGGCCGCGGGATCCGCGCGGTCGTCCAGGGCCTTGTCGAAACGCGGCAGTCGTAATGTGTCGCCGACGCGCATCCCGCGCAGCGCGAGTAGCGTTTGGTCGAGCAATCGCAGGTCGTGGGTGCCCGGCACGCCGCGCGTGGCCAACAGCGGGTGAACCCGCTCGCCGAGCCATTCGCGCTCCGTCTTCGTCAGGTAGAAATCGTCGATCGACATGACCGCGACGATCCAACCGGCGTTGTCGACCAACGCCATCGCAATGAAATCGGCGAGCGTCGACTTGCCCGATCCCTGCGCACCGTTGATCCCGAGCAGGGTCTGCTCGCCGGGCCGCCGCCGGTCGACCAGCCACGACGCCAGCGGTGCGTAGTGATCCGAGATCAGCGCCCGGCAGGAACCCGGCAGCCGATGCCGCTCGATGAACGCGTCGATCTGCGCGCGGGTCACGATATCCGGTTCAGGCATGGGGAGACTCTCTATTAATGGCCCGAATTTCGCCAGTCGCTATGCTGTGCGCGGAAGAACCCTCGATGTTGCAATGCGTCTTCAAGCGC
>CAZISL010000264.1:0-6949 GCA_964541975.1 uncultured Chromatiaceae bacterium
GTTGAGCGAATTTTTACTCTGACCCCCTTTCTTTTGTTCGTCGAGTCAGTTCGCCTATAAATCCTCGCGCCAGTCCTGATTCTGCAGGCCATGTCTTTCGGAGAACTCGTCCAACATTTCCTTTTGCACCGGTTGTACGCCCTCGTCCCAGCGACCGCTTAGTATCCACTCGGAGTATTCATCCTCGCGGCCCGGTTCCGGTGCCGGCTGAGCCGCCTCACCAGGCACGGCCCAAGCCTCCTCGGTCGCGACCGCCATCCGCTCGGTGATACCGTCCTTGGTGATGTTCCAGACCATCATGTCCGTCGCCATCGACACTGGTCCGTCGTAGGTCTCACGAATGTTGTCGTACAACGAGTAGCGAACGGCCTCCTCGTTGAAGAAATGATAGGCGATCGCATGCTTCGGCTTGATCGTGCTCATGACCTTGCCGAACGCCTGGCCGGACGTATGAAAGGCGCAACAGGCGCGCCACGCCAGCGAAGGTGGCTGGTCATACAGGTCGACGAATAGTTGAGGCTGCATGAACGCCTCGTGGATCACGACGTCGGCATCGCGGGCGTGCTCTAGGAACCACTTGTTCGGGAAGGTGTCGCCGCCGATGACGACCTTCATGCCGGCGTACTCGAAGATGTAGCTGACGGGCCCGTCACCCGAGTGAATCGCCGGTATCGACCGAATCGTGACGCCATTCTCCTCGTACACGACCTGGTTGATGCCCTTGTAATCGAATTCAGTGGTCTCGATCCCGCCGGGAATGGGGCTGATGGCGACGGCACGGGTCATGAAGTCCCAGTTCACCGACCGCAGGAAATTGTCCATGGCGTACTTGGTGCCCATGTCTTCCCGCGCCCCACTGGGGCCCCAGACGCGCAGACCGCCGGAGCGCCCGGCGGTCCAGCCGCCCGCCCACAGCGCATCCATGTCGCCGAAGTGATCGGTATGCAGGTGCGTCAGGAAAACCTTGTTCAGCATGTCGTACGGAATCATCAACGCCGCGACGTTGGCCATCGAGCCGGTGCCGATGTCGAACAGGAACTTGTCGCCATTGCCGGCTTCGACCAGGAAGCACGTGGCTGCCTGCGCGTGCCTGGCCGCCGGCATGCCGGTGCCGCAGGCGATCATGCGGATCTCGTCTTTCCCGAGCGGTTCCGTCCCCGGGTAGTACACGTAGCGGTCCGGCGCCGTGCCGTTCGGGTCCTTGACTACGCCGCCGGCCGCGAGAGCCGCGGTCGAAATGAGGCAAAACGACAGACCAACCGACAGTTTCGAGATGCTCATGAACGGCTCCTTCTTAGAAGGCCCGAGAGGCCCGGGGGGTCGGGGCGAACGGGCTTTTTTTTGGGTTCGTTATCGATGGACAGTAACAAGTCATTCGCTGACAGTGCAATGCACGCCTGTCCCAGGGCGGACAAGGGAGAACCGCGAATGCGGCCGGTTAATGTCCGTCGCAGGGGTGTTCAGCTGCATCGCTTACGGGTCCAATTTCGACGGTGAAATTGGCCCTTTAAGGCACTCTGAGCAGCTCGAATCAGCGAATGGCCTTTACGTTACAGCGACTTACGGAGGTCAGACCCCAGCGATCAGCTTGCCCTGGGCCGGTTCTCCGCGGATTACCGCAAGGCGTTCGGCGAGTTACCGTCCGAGACGCTGCGGCACTAGGCGAAGGAAGTATGTAGGCGGCGGCGTCAGAAGCCGTAGCCGAACGTGACGCCGAAGATGAAGACGGCGTCGCTCTCGACAAAATCCACGTCCACCTGCGGCGCGATTTCCCAGCGTTCGCTGATTTCGAAACCATACTCCACGCCTAATCGGATGAGTGGTTCATTGTCGTTTGAGTCGACGTCGTGTTCGACACCGGGCGCCGCATACATCTTCCAGGGACCCGTGTGGAATGCGAATGGGAGTGCGAATACCCAGGTGTCGACGTCACCGAACGTGCGTTCACCGATGATTGCTCCGATGCCGAAAATCTTATTAATACGGCGTTCGTACTCCGCGCCGATAGACAGGCCATTCTCTCGACGATCCGCGCTCGTAATACCGATGAAACCCGCGATCGTGTTCTTGTGGTATTCCTCTTCGGAATCGGCGTGGGCCGGGACCATCATCGCAGCCGCGAAGAGCATCGTTACGGTGGCCAGCAAACGAAAAAAGTTCTCAGGCATGTCGACAAGATTCCTCAGTGCGTGGTGGCAGGCGAGACGGAGAGTATCAGGATTCGGATCGCGAGCATTCGCAATGCCCGATGTTGGACCTTCAATTCTCCTCTTGCGGAGTTACTCGACGTCGCCCTGTTCGGGAAGCTCGGCGCTCTCGAGGTATTCACCCCAGTTCGTGCGCTCCGCCATCTTCGTTCGTATCTGCTCGTCGACGTAGTTGTTGCCCTGGCGCAGCTGCCAGCCGCCGCCGAGCGCCTTGTAGACGCCGACTAGGTTCGCGACGACGTCGCCGCGCGTTGCGGTCAGCCGATCCTGCTGCTGCACGAGCGACGTCTGCGTGTTCAGCACGCGCGTGTAGTCGACCGCGCCTTCGCGATACTGCGTCAGCGCGAGTTCGGCTGCACGTTGGGATGCAGCGACGGCGTCGGTCAGGAACATGACCTGCTCCTGCGTGCGCAGGAAGCCGAGCAGCGAGTCCTCGACCTCGCGCGCGGCGTTCAGCACGGAGTTCTGGTAGGCGACCGCCAGTTGTTCGAAGCGCGCATCCTGCGCCCGAACGTTATTGCGGATTCGGCCGTAGTTCAGGATGTCCCAGCTGATGAAGGGCGTGATAAAGCCCTGGCCGCTGCCGGACTTGAATTGGTCCGAGAACGTCTCGCCGGCGAGTCCGAAGGAACCGGCGATGATGAAGTGCGGGTACAGGTCGGACTGGCTGATGCCGATTGCCGCGCTCTGCGTCGCGGCGGCCATCTCGGCGGCGCGGACGTCCGGTCTGCGCCGCAGCAGGTCGGCCGGGATGCCGACCGCGGCCTTGGCCGGCGCGCGCGGGATCTTCGCCGCGCCGCCGAGGATCGACTGCAGGTCGCTCGGCGGCATGCCGAGCAGGAAGCTCAGCAGGTTCTTCGCGCGTCCGAGGCCGAGTTTCAGGCCGGGGATCGATGCCTCGGTATTGCGCAACAATGCCTCGGACTGCGCGACGTCGAGCTTCGACGTCGCGCCCAGTTCGAAGCGCGTGCGCGCGAGGTCGAGGGATGTCTCCTGGTATCTTACGTTCTGTAGCGCGTATTCAAGCCGTTCCTCAAATGTGCGAATCGTCGTATACAGCGACGCGACGTCGCCCGTGAGCGTGACGAGCAGCGCATCGTAGTCGAGCATCGTCCGCGCGAGGTTCGCGTCGGCCGACTCGATGCCGCGCCGATAGCGGCCCCAGACGTCGGCTTCCCAGGCGATATCGAAACTCGTCTGCCACTGGTTGACGCCCTGGCTGGCGCGATCGCTTACGTCGTCCGGCAGGTTCGCCAACGGCGGCGCGTTCTTGCTGAGCTTCTGGCGGCCGACGCCGGTGCCGATGCTCTGCGACTGCGGGTATTGCAGGCCGACCGCGAAGCCGAGTCGCGCGCGCGCCTCGAGGATGCGCAGGCCCGCCGCCTGCAGACTCAGGTTCTGGTCGTATGCCTTGGCGATCAGGTTCGTCAGTACCGGGTCGTTGAAGACCTGCCACCAGTCCTCGTAGACGGCCTGCGTCGTGTCGACCCGTTCGTCCTGTGTCTCGAGCCAGGTGTCCTCGGTCGTGGTCTCCGGCTTTTCGAAGTCGGGACCGACCATCGTGCAACCGGCGAACGCAAGCACCGACAACAGCAGCAACGGTCGCACGCGACTGGGAAGAGGCGTTCGGTAAGCATGCATCTGCAGGAGCCCTCCGGTGTGGGTCCTTATGGCAACGTCAGGTAGGCGAGCCACGCCTGCATGCGCATGACGACCTTGCTGATGACGTGAAACGGCTGGCCGCGATCCGTGTACACGGCCATCTGCGCGGAAGCGCTTTGCGGAATGTCGTCAACGCCCTCGGCATCGTCGAGCACGACGCGCACCGCCCAGCGGCCCATCACCGGCTGGCCGGTCAACGTTGGTAGCTGACCGCTCGGCGTCATCTGTGTTTCCCCGCTCATGCGCACGATATTCGTGACCTCGCCGCTGAAGACCTGGCCGGGCCGAACGGTGAATACCACTTCCACCGGGTTGCCGACGCTGATGTAACGGCTCGCGCTCTGGCTGAAGCTCGCCAACACTTCGCGAAGCTCGCTGGAGACGAAGGACATCGCCGCCGCGACCGGCATGCTCGACACGCGACCACCTTCCCGCAATTGCAGATTGAAGACGCTGCCGTCGTACGGTGCTCGAACAGTCGTCGAGTCGAGCTGCCACTGTGCGTTGCTGAGTTGCGCCGTCAGGCTCGCGATCAAAGCTTCGGCCGCCGCGAGTTCCGCGGTCCAGCGGTCGAGTTCCGACTGCGCGCCGGCGGAGGCCCGGACCAGGCCCCTGGACCGGTCAACCTGGATCTGTGCGAGCTTGCGCTGCGCCTTCGCCTGTTCGATCGACGCGGTCAGCTGATCGACCTGGTATTGGAACGGATCGGGATCGATCTGATACAGCACGTCGCCTTTTTTGACCGGAACCAGCGGTTTGACCGGCACGTCGATTACGGGCCCGGAGACGTTCGGCACGATCGGGATGACGTACTGAAACATGCGCGCGTCCTTCGCCGTCGGCGCGAAGGTCCACCACGCGAAGACGATCGCGCCGATGAAGACGACGCCGATGCCGACGAAGATCGAGATGTTGCGCGCGCTCTTCTCGAACCACTTCAGCTTATTGAAGAACAGGATATAGAAGGACCCGTAGCACAGGCTCAGGAAGGCGATCATGACTCTTGCCCTCCCTGCGTCGTCTGCGCCAGTTTGTTCTCGAGCTCGGCGACCCGCCGTTCGAGGTCGGGATCGGCGACTCCGCCGGTCGGCTTCGGCTTGTAATGCGCCCAGACCAGCGCGACGAGCCACGCGCCGCCCATCGTGATCAGGCCGACCCAGCCGAGCACGCGGATCGCATCGGCCTGCGGATGGCCACGTCCCGCGGCGATCTTGCCGGGCAGCGGGCCGAGCAGCACGACGAGCCAGATCACGACCGCCAGCAGCACCCCCATGACGACCAGCGCGAAGATATCGAGAAACATAGGCCCACCTTTTTATTTTTTATAGCAGGTACTTATGACATACATGCTCGTGTGGAACGACAACACTGTAGTGAAAGTCCCTAGTCGAGTCTAGCAGGCGCACGCAGGCCTGCTATCCGGAAAGTGCCACGCCGCGCTCGCAAAATCCGTGCTCAGGATCCCAGCTGTTCCTCCGCGGCCGCGTAGCCGAGCGCAATCATCTCATCGGCCCGATCGAACTCGAGCATGCTGCAGGCGTTTCTCGCTATGACGATCGTGTGGTCGGGCGGATAGGCTGCCAGTTTCTGGCGTGCGATCGCGCCCTGCATCGTGTCGAAGGTCTGCACGGCGATATCCAGCATGCCCCAGTCGCCGCCGTCACGCGTCTTGCGCGCCTGCATGTCGTCGAGAAACTCGCCGATCGTCTCGCGCACGTTGTCGATGATCGAGTCTTCTTCCGGGCTGTGTTCGATGGGTGGCGGCGCAGCGCTCGATTTCGTATCGACGGCGGGTGCGCCGCCGAGATTCACCGCGATGGTCAGGTCCGTGTCGTCGTGAAACGTCGGCGCGATCGGGACCGGATTCAGGATACCGCCGTCCAGCAGCGTCATCTTCCCGTGCGTTACCGGCGTGAAGAACAGCGGCAGCGAGATCGACGCGCGGATTGCGTCGAACACCGATCCGCTCGCGATCCAGATCTCCTTCTCGTTCGCGATATCGGCCGCGACCGCCGTGAAGCGGATCGGCAGGTCCTCGATACGCCGGTCACCGATCAGGTCTGCCAGCGTGTCGATGATCTTCTCCCCCTCGACGAGGCCGGCCTTGCCCCACGAAATGTCGAGTAGCCTGATCATGTCGAACTGGTCGATCGCGCGAACCCACTCGGTATAGGTATCGAGCTTCCCGCACGCGTAAATGCCGCCGATCAGCGCGCCCATCGAGCAACCGCTGATTGACCTGATCTCGAAGTCGTGTTTCTCCAGCCAGTCGATGATGCCGATATGTGCCAGGCCGCGGGCGCCGCCGCTGCCCAATACGAGCGATACGGTCGTTTTTCCTTCGGGCATTACTTATTAGTTCCTGCGTAACAAAGCTGTAACAATGGATGGATGGGCCCCGGTATCGGTTGTCCGCTGCCACCAAGCCGCTGGGAGAACACCGCTATGGCGAACTATATCAGTAAGGTCTTCGGCGCCTCGCCGGTTGCACCGATGCAGGATCACATGAATGCGTGCTACAAGGCCGCGCGCGAGCTACTGACGATGTTCGAATGCTCGATCGCCGATGACTGGAGCGGGGTCGGGGCGTCGCGGGAGAAGATCGTGGCGCTCGAGCAGGAGGCCGACGAATACAAGAAGCAGATCCGCGGCCAGCTGCCGAAGAGCCTGTTCATGCCGGTGCCACGCGAGGATCTGTTGAACCTGTTGTGGGCGCAGGACCAGATCGCCAATACCGCGCGCGATATTTCCGGCCTCGTGCTGAGCCGGAAGATGCAGATCCCCGAAGGGATTCGCGTCGATTTTCTCGAATACGTCACGCGCAATGCCGACGCGGCCAAGATGGCGCGCAAGAGCGTGCGGGAGCTCGACGAGCTCTATAACACCGGATTCCGCGGCGCCGAGGCCGCGTTCGTCGAGGCGCTCGTCGACGATCTCGACCGCATCGAGAACGAGACCGACGAGATGCAGACTGAGGTGCGCAACGGCCTGTTCGCGGTCGAGAATGAGCTGCCGCCGGTCGACGTCATGTTCCTGTACCGGGTGATCGAGCTTGTCGGTGAGATCGGCGACATGTCCGA
>CAZISL010000265.1:0-8853 GCA_964541975.1 uncultured Chromatiaceae bacterium
CGGTTTCGCCTCGAGAAATTTCTATGTCGCGTTCCTGGCCGCGAACGAGGTCGCCGAGAATGCCGAGAAATACTTCGGCAAGATCGACAAGGACGATCCGGTACCGCAGGTCGTGGTCAAGCTGGACGACTACGTCGCCGCCGATACGCTGGCGCAAGTGTTAAGCGTTTCCGACAGCACGTTACGCGAGTACAACCCGGCTTTGCTGAAGTCGGTATGGACCGGATTGAAATACGTGCCACGCGGTTTCGAGTTGCGGTTGCCGGCGAACGAGATCGACATGGATGACGGCGAGATTCTCGCCGCGATTCCGAACGACGCCCGGTTCGCGCGTCAGACACCAGATCTCGAGCACCGGGTGGAACGCGGCGACAGCCTGTCGTTGATCGCGGCGCGGTACGACACGAGCGTGTCCGAACTCATGACGATCAACAACCTGCGCAGCCGCCACAAGATTCGCGTTGGTCAGGTGATCAATCTCCCATACAAGGCCGGCGCGAGGGCGATACCGGCAGATGCCGACGTTTATATCGTCCGGTCCGGCGACACCATTAGCGAAATCGCGTCGCGTGTCGGCGTCAGGCAGAGCGAGCTCCTGGCGATGAATTCGCTGGCGAGCGGGAATCGCATCTATACGGGTCAGCAGCTGATCATTCGCGCCGAACCGGCGGTTGCGGCGAGCGCACCGGCCCCTGCCGCGGCGCCGGCGACCGTGGCCGTCGATCTGCCCGAGCCTGAGCCCGTGCAGGTCGCAGCCGTCGCGGAGCCGGCACCGGAGCCTGAGGCTGAGCCCGAACCGGAAGCCACCATGGCCATCGTCGAGTCGGGCGCGGACGACTCGAACGCAGAGGAATCCGCTGAGCAGGAAGGCCTGCCCTCGTCGGTGGGCGCGGACAGCGCGCTTCTGGCGGACCCGAGCGATTACCTCGTCTCGACCGACGGCACGATCGAGATCCAGGCCGCCGAAACGCTGGGTCACTTTGCAGACTGGCTCGACATCAAGACGCAACGCCTGCGCGACGCGAACGGCTACGCGTTCCGCAAGCCGGCGGTCATCGGGCACCGTATCAAGCTCGTGTTCGGAGACGTCGATGCCGATGAATTCGTATCGAAGCGCATCGCCTATCATCGCGAGCTGCAGGAGGCGTTCTTTGCCCGTTATCGCATCGTCGACACGACGGTGCACAAATTGCGGAGCGGCGAGTCGCTGTTCGTGTTGAGCCTGCGGCGCTATAAGGTGCCGGTGTGGCTGCTGCGGCAATATAATCCGGACCTGGACATCGACAGGCTGTACCCGGGCACCGAGGTGATCTTTCCGCAGATCGAGCGGTCGGCGGCCGGCTCAGATCCAGCGGCGGCGATGGCGAGTGCCGACGCGAATGAAAAGGTAGACTAGAATCATGCGCATGAGGAACAAGTTGGTTTCGTTATTGATCGCTGCGATTGCTTGCGGCGGCGTGACCGGGTCATCCGTGGCGGCGGAGCTCGAGATGGCGGAGCGCGTCGTGATCAAGAAATCCGAACGCAAGTTGTATCTCTATAGGGGCGAAAGCGTGCTGCGTAGCATGGATATCGCGCTCGGACTGGTGCCGACCGGCGACAAGGAAGTCGAGGGCGACTACCGCACGCCGGAGGGCGACTACATGCTGACCAAGCGGAATCCGGCCAGCGAGTACTTCCTATCCATCCAGATCTCGTACCCGAGTAAACAGGATGAGCGGTCGGCCCGCATGCGGGGCCAGGATCCCGGTGGCCAGATCATGATCCACGGACAGCCAAACGTGCCGAAATACTCGGACGACTACTATCGCGTGACGGACTGGACCGAAGGCTGCGTTGCGCTGTCGAATTCGGACATGGTCGACATCTGGCTCATGACGTCCCCCGATACGCCAATCAGTATCGTTCCCTGATCGAACGTTTGACCGGGCGGCCTTTATGGCGTGACCGGCGACACGATTTCGTCCCATCATTTCGGCCACAATTCCCCCATGCCAGCACATGAACTGATTGTTGAGGTGATGCCCGAGGGCAGCCTCGAGGTCCTGTCACAGCACGAAGTCGATCGTTTGCAGAGCGTGGGCGAGGGTAATCTGCACGAGATGCTGCGCCAGTGCGCGCTGGCTGTGCTGAACGTGGGCAGCCGCACCGACAATGCGCGTGAGGTGCTGGAGGCGTTTTCCGATTTCGATGTCCGCATCGTCCAGCAGGAACGCGGGATCAAGCTCGCCCTGACCGGGGCGCCGGCCGACGCGTTCGTTGATGGCGAGATGATTCGCGGCATTCGCGAACTGCTGTTCGCCGTCGTGCGCGACGTCGTATTCGTCAGCAGCGAACTCGAACTCAGTGATGGCCTGGACGTCGCGACCGGAGGCGGCATCACCAATACGATCTTCCACATCCTTCGCAATGCAGACGTCTTTCGCCTGCCATCCGAGCCGGATCTCGTCGTTTGCTGGGGCGGCCACGCGATCGGACGCGAGGAGTACGAATTCACGAAGGACGTCGGCTACGAACTCGGCCTGCGGTTGCTGAACGTCTGCACCGGATGCGGGGCGGGCGCCATGAAGGGGCCAATGAAGGGGGCGACGATCGGGCACGCCAAGCAGCGCGTGCGCGACGGGCGTTACATCGGCATCACCGAACCCGGGATCATCGCCGCCGAATCACCGAACCCGATCGTGAACCAGCTCGTCATCATGCCCGATATCGAGAAACGCCTCGAGGCATTCGTTCGCGTCGCCCACGCGATCGTCGTGTTCCCAGGCGGTGTCGGGACGCTCGAGGAACTGCTGTTCCTGCTCGGCATTCTGATGAACCCCAAGAACAGCGGCGTGCCGGTGCCGCTCGTACTGGCGGGGCCGGAATCATGCCGGGACTACTTCGCACAGATCGACGAGTTCATCGGAGCAACGCTCGGTTCAGACGCGCAGCGCTACTATCGAATCGAGATCGGAGATCCGGCCAGCGTCGCGCAGATCATTGCCGACGGAGTCAGGCGCGTCAAAGAAGTCAGGCACGCTTCGCGCGACGCCTACTACTACAACTGGCGGCTCAACATCGAACATGGTTTCCAGCAGCCGTTCGTCGCCACGCACGAAAACATGGCTGCGCTGCAGATTCACGAGGAACAGGGCCGGCATGAACTTGCGTACGACCTGCGCCGTGCGTTCTCAGGACTCGTCGCGGGCAACGTAAAGGAACAGGGAATCCGCGCAATCGAGGCGCATGGTCCGTTCGTGATAAACGGCGACAAGAGCTTGCTGTCGCGCATGGATGAACTGCTCGCGTCATTCGTCGAGCAGGGACGTATGAAGCTCGCGAAGGGCGCTTACAAGCCCTGCTACCGTCTGGCTATCTAGGCCGGAGCGGCGAATCGCACCTAAAAGTGCGCACACGTCCGCATAATCAACGGGTTAAATGGATTCACCTGTGATGTGGTTCATGGAGGGTCTGCCACAGACACCGTAATCTTGGTCGTCACTTACAGCGAAGGCAGTAACTGAATGAGCGATCATAAACATAATCCACTTGTACGAGAGGGAGCCAAAGGCTTCTCGAACGGCAATGGTCAGCGCGAAACCGCGCAGGACCGCCGCGAGAAAGGGCTTGTCGCCGCAGACGGTAAAGACGTCAGTGGTTGGGAAGCGTACCGCCGATGGCTGACTCGGGTGCAGGCGCCAGAAAAAAGACGAGCTCCATTGGATCCAGGTCTGTATACTTGGAAGGGTTACCGCAATTGGTCGGACAAGGTCCGGCGCGATTGGCAACCCGAAGAATAAGAATAAGAAGAAACGTTCTCGTCGCCGGTTTGGGGTCTGAATAGATCATCTTTAACCGGCAGTAAACCAGGCGATAGCATGCACGGACAGCGATGCCCGGCTTCGTTCTCTATCCTGTGAGGTATCTCACGATTAGACGATGTCGTGACAGCGCAGGGAAGGATAGCTCGATCATGCGTGATCACATTCACGGACGACGGGCGACATGGACTGTAAATTAGCCGCAGGAATAGCGGTGGACATGGAATAAGTCGAAGACTATGTCGAAAACGAAACATAGCGAAGTCACGTTTACGAATGCCGATACGGTGCGCAAGCGCGCCTGGATCGAGAAGGCGCTCGCGAGCGTGAAGGGCAGGTTCACAGCCGGGGAAGACGGTTCGGATGCGACGGACAGGGCCAGCAAGCCCAATCTCTACGTCGTCGATTCGAACCGGACACGCTGATGGAGTGGATCCCCAAGCTTTACGACAACCTGGATAGCCTCGCGTTCGAAATCAGGATGCGCTGGGCCGGGCACGTCGGTTCCAACGTCCGGGCGTTGCTGATGCTCGTTGCGGTTCTGGGCTTGTCTGCCGTCAGTTCTTTGTTCCGGAATACCGTTATCGCGATCGCTGGTGCGGTGATGCTGTCAGAGATTTCCGCTGTGACAATTGGTCGCGGTTGGGTGCGGCGGGTACTCGTGGATCGGCGTAAAGCTGCCGTCTAGGTAGCTTCGATTCTTCCATTCTTTAGAGTTGCCGGGCGGTATTTTGTCGCTGGGGGATACTTGGTGTCCGTTGATACTGTGTCCCGCGTCCTGCCGTGCGATCTCGGCCTCGACGACCCCCGATCGGCCTACTGCCGCAACGAAAATCCCTCGCTAAAAGGCTTCGGGCCCCGGAGAATTTAGAATTGTTCCGGCAGTCTCCGATCTCGTCAGCGGGATCAGGGTTGACGAGTGCCCGCGAGAAAGGTGGGAGACGGGTGTCGAGATAGCGTCCCGCATGATGTCGACTCGCTATCGGCGACAGGGACTGCATTCGAGTCGTCGAAACTCAGCATCCCGACAGAAGCAGCCGTCCAGAGCGGGGAGAAATTGCAGCGAGCGGCCTCGTAGGCGCGCGGAGCAGGACGCGGGAGCGCGCCGGAGCGGCTCCGGAGGCGGCCAGGGATGGCCGCCGCAGGTTTAGCGAGTCGCAAATTCTCCCCGCTCTGGGCGGCGGATTGCGACCGCGGAATAAAACTCGCGATTCACAGATAGCGCGGCGGGTTATGCGCTCGATGCGAATACCGCGACTCCAGTACTGACCCAGCCCGCAAGTATCGCCCCCGCCAAAACCTCTACCGCTAGAGCTGATCCTCTAGAAAATCCAGAGTTCGCTTAAAGGCCAGTGCCGCCGATTCCGGCCGGTAATCTTCGCGTTCGTCACAGTTAAAGCCATGGCCTGCGTCTGCGTAGATGTATGACTGCTGTCCCGGCCGACCGGCCGTGATTTGTTCAACGAGTTCGGGCGGAATCAGCGGGTCTTGGGCGCCGTAGTGGTAGAGGACCGGGCACTGCGGTTGCTCGTCCAGCCAGTTGACGGTTGCCCGGCCGTAGTAAGAGACGGCTGCGTCGACGCCCACCCGGCACGCGGCGAGATCGGCCATCGCGCCGCCCCAGCAATAACCGATAGCCGCGACCTTGCCGGCAGGACGGACTGCGTTGGCGGCCGCGGTCATGTCGGCGACGAGCTTGTCGCGGTCGAGCGTCATCATGAAGTCGCGCCCTTTCTCGACTTCGCTATATTCGAGCACGATCCCCGGTTCGATTTGATCGAACAGGCTGGGCGCGATCGTCAGGAAGCCCTGGCCCGCATATTGATCGACGACACGTCGGATGTGGGCGGTGAGGCCGAAGATTTCCTGCATGATCACGACTCCGCCACGCGCCGGCCCTTCGGGAGTGGCTTGGTATGCGTCGAGTCCGCGTCCGTCGGCCGTGGTCAGCCTGATCATTTCGCCCATCTGCGTGCTCCGTTCAATTCGCCACCAGGGATCGGTAGCATAACGGTTCTGGCGGAGTGCGCCATGAGCCCCGGGGTTGTCGTCGAATGTATGCTCAGCTGATTCCGATTATTGCGCCGGTGCTGATCGTTGCCCTGATCGGTTACGGCTGGGCGCGGTTCGAATTTCCTTTCGATCGCGATTTCGTCACGCGGATCATCATGAATATCGGCGCGCCGTGCCTGGTGTTAAACGGCATTGCGCGGCTCGAGCTGCCCGCGGCGGATTTCGCCTTGTCGCTGCTCGCCGCGGTTTCCATGCTCGGTATTTGCACCCTGATCGCCGCGGCCGTCCTGCGCATAGTCGGTCAGCCGCTGCGCAGTTTTCTGCCGCCGATCGTATTCGGTAACACCGGCAACCTCGGCCTCCCGTTATGCCTGTTCGCGTTCGGCGACGAGGGTCTGGGGCTCGCGGTGGCAGTCTACCTCGTTTACTCGGTGACGCAGTTCGTGTTCGGCCCACTCGTGCAGGGGCGCGAGCCGGCGTGGCGCACGTTGATGACGACGCCGATGATCTACGCGGCCGTAATCGGGATTCTGTTGCTCGCGACGGATACGACAATGCCACGGACGCTGGCGAATACCGTGCAGCTACTCGGCGGCAGCGCGATACCGCTGATGCTGCTGGCGCTCGGGCATTCGCTGGCCAGGTTCTCCGTGACCCGGCCTGGTCGCGCCGCGGCGCTGGCAATCGCCCGGCTAGGACTGGGTTTCGCCGTCGGTGTCACGGTGTGCGAACTGCTCGGCCTGACCGGCGTGTTACGGGGCGTCATCATCATCGAGAGTTCGATGCCGCTCGCGGTTTTCAATTATCTGTTGGCGGCTCGTTACGACCGTCACCCCGACGACATCGCTGGCGCCATCCTGATCTCGACCGTCATATCGTTCCTGGCGCTGCCCGCCCTGTTGCTCTTCGCGATGAATCAATAACGCGCAAACCAGCCGCCAGGCGTTCGCAGGTGAGTGGAAGGCAAGGCGAGCATCGGTTAATGAGCGCAGTGTACGAACGGGTACATGAGCATCATTAACCGATGCTCAACGCAGCATTCCGCCGCCTGCGAACGCCTGGCGGCTGGTTTTAGTCTTCGACGTCGCGGCCGGAGATGAGATCCTCGAGCGCCGGTGGCGGATGTTCGGCCCCGATGCGGCCGCTTTTGAATCTTCTGATGTAGTCCTTGTACGCGAGCATTGCCTGGCTGCCGAGCAACCACATGATCGGCACATTGACCATTAGCATGACGCCGGTGCCGATGCCGGTCAGGTTGTCGAGCTGCGCGTCGGTCTTGATGAAATCCATCGTGGCGACGATGGTCAGCGCGCAAAATATAATTTTGTAGGGCAGCACGGCTTTTTCGCCGGCGAGATAAACGGCGCTCTGCTCACCGTAGTAGCTCCACGAGATGCACGTCGAGATTGCGAACAGCCACACGGCCAGCGTGACAAGCCACTTGCCGAGGCCGGGCGCGACGGTGTCGAAGGCCTTGGCGGTCAGCGTTGCGCCGACATAACTCGCGAAAATCTCGGGTCCTTTCAGTTCGGGCGTCGTGTCGGTAACGACGGTGTTCCACGCAATCGATTCGACGCCGTCGACGGCGGTCACGACACCATTGAGCCGATGCAGGTTGTTGCCGCTCTGGGGATTCGCGTGGGCCCGAACAATCACGTACAGGCCATCGCCGTCGTTCCACCCGCCGTTCGAGCGGCTCGGCGCCTGGGTTTTCTTGATGGTCCACGCGTTGTCGGCCACCTGCTCCAGTTTGACCGATGGCGCTAGCAGCGCCTCCGCAGAGCGATTCCAAATGCCCGTGCTCAGGATGACCAGCGCGGTGACCGTGCAGACGACGATCGTATCGATGAACGGTTCCAGCCCGGCGACGATGCCTTCACGAACCGGTTCGTCCGTCTTCGCCGCCGAGTGCGCCATCGGCGAGGTGCCTTGACCCGCCTCGTTGGAGAACAGAGCGCGTTTCATGCCGAACAGGAAGGCATAACCCATGGTCCCGCCGACGAACGCCCCGCTCGCCTCCGTCGGGGAGAACGCCGCCGTCAGGATCAGCACGAACATGCCCGGAATCTCGGACCAGTTGACCAGCAGCACGTAGATTCCCGCGAGCAGGTACAGCGCCAGCATGATCGGTACGAGTCGACCGGCTACCGCACCGATGCGCTTGATGCCGCCGATAATAACCGTGCCGATGATGATCGCGAGGACGATCCCGGTTGCGATGCTCGGGATGCCGAAGTACTCCTCGGTGATGACACCGACATTCCATGCCTGGAACATGTTGCCGCCGGTCGCGGTCGATATCAGGGCGGTGATGCAGAACAGGCCACCAATCCATTTGCCGAGTCTCGCGAGCTTGGGCGAACGGTTCGCGAGCGCTTACGATACGACCCACATTGGACCGCCGTGCGGGTTGTCCGGGTCATCGGTGTTTCGATACAGCATCGACAGCGTGACTTCGGTGAGCTTGATGGCCATGCCGACGAATCCGACGATCCACATCCAGAATATGGCGCCCGGTCCGCCCAGCGAGATGGCGAGCGCGACGCCGCCGATGTTACCCAGACCGACCGTCGCGGATAGCGCCGCCGACAGCGCCTGGAAGTGGTTGATAGCGCCCGGATCATCCGGTTCGTCGTAGACGCCGCGTAAGACGTGGAAGCCATGCGTCAATGCGCGGTATTGGCTGAAGCCGCTCCAGACCGTGAACAGTATCCCGGTGCCGAGCAGCAGGTACAGGATCGAGTTGTGCCAGAGGATCGAGTTGAGCGTGACCAGGAAGCTGTCGATTGCACTCATCGTTTAAGGGCTACTCCTCGAGTGTTGTATACGGTGCAGTTACTTTTCGACAATGGCGGTTACGCCCATGCCGCCGCCCGTGCAGACGGAGATCAACCCACGACCGGAGCCGCGCTGGTCGAGTAGTTTCGCCAGGCTGGCGAGTATCCGTCCGCCTGTCGCCGCAAACGGGTGACCGACGGCGATACTGCCGCCCTTGATGTTGAGCTTGCTGCGGTCGATCGGGCCGAGCGGTTCGCTG
>CAZISL010000266.1:0-4889 GCA_964541975.1 uncultured Chromatiaceae bacterium
CGCTCGCTTCGGAAGGGCGTACGTTCGATTCCGCGGCGTTCGCGGACTACCTGGCGGGCCTCGTGGATCAGTACCCGATCATTTCGATCGAGGATGGCATGGACGAGAGTGACTGGGACGGCTGGAAGGAATTGAGCGACCGGTTGAACAGCAAGATCCAGCTCGTCGGCGACGACCTGTTTGTGACGAATACGACCATCCTTGCCGAGGGCATCGAGAAGGGTATCGGCAATTCGATCCTGATCAAGCCGAACCAGATCGGTACGCTGACCGAAACGCTCGAGGCGATCGACATGGCGGTCGACGCCGATTACTCGGCGGTCGTGTCGCACCGTTCCGGAGAGACCGAAGACTCGACGATCGCGGACATTGCCGTCGGCACCCGGGCGACGCAGATCAAGACCGGCTCCCTGTGCCGTTCGGATCGCATGGCCAAGTACAACCAGCTTCTCAGAATCGAAGAGATACTCGGCAGTGACGCGCGCTATGCCGGCGCCGCCGCGTTCCCGGTCAGGCTATAACGAGTTCACTTTGAGCACGCCAGCGAAACACCAGAAGAAACCGAGGGCGGCGCGGTGGCTGATCGTCGGCCTGTTCGTGCTGCTGACGATCCTGCAGACGCGGCTATGGATTTCTAAGGACGGTTTCTCCGAGGTCAGCCGGCTCGATGCACAGGTCGAACTGCAGCGGACCGAGAACGAGGAACTTGACGAGCGGAACGCCCGGTTGCGCGCCGAAGTCGAAGACCTGCGCGGTGGATTTGCGGCCGTCGAAGAACGCGCGCGTTCGTCACTCGGCCTGATCGCGCCGGAAGAAAGTTTCTTCCTGTTCTCCGGCGGGCCAGACGGTGAAGAAGTCGAAGGCGAATAGTCCGACCAGCCACAACGGTATCTGTGCCGCCGAACGTGAACGCCTGAAGAAAGGCGCCAACCTCGTGGGATTGCCCCGCGCGTTGGGCCCGCCGCCGGTGCGCGGCACGTTGCGCTCGCGACCCGACGATTTTCTCGTCGACGAGGAACTGGCGTTTCCGCTGACAGGTGAAGGCGAGCACCTCTACCTGCGGCTGCGCAAGACCGGGCAGAACACGCGCTGGGTCGCACGGCAGCTTGCCGGGCGGCTCGGATTGCCGCCGAAAGCGATTGGCTTTGCCGGGCTGAAGGATCGTCACGCCGTGACGTCGCAATGGTTCAGCTTGCACCTGCCGGGCCGACCCGATCCCGCTCCGGACGACATCGCTATTGATGGCGTCGAGTTGATCGAGGCGGTTCGGCATGCGGGCAAACTACGCATCGGGGCGTTGAGCGGCAATCGTTTCCGCCTCGTCATCCGCGATCTGACCGGAGACCGCGAAGAATTGAGCGAGCGCCTGGCTGCGCTTTGCTCGGCACCGGTGCCGAACTATTTCGGGTCCCAGCGATTCGGGCGGGAGGGGCGCAATCTCGATTTGCTGGCCGATCCCGCGCATCAACCGGATCGCGACGCCCGATCGTTCGGGCTGTCGGCGTTGCGTTCGACGCTGTTCAACAGGTGGCTCGCGACGCGCGTCGACGAACACAGCTGGCGCACACCGAGTCGCGGCGAGATCGTCTGGCGGCCGGCGCAGGGTCGTTACGTGCACCTGTCGAAGGTCGGGGGCGAAGAAGCCGTTTTCCCCACCGGGTTGCTGTACGGCGCCGGAGAAAACCAGGCGACGGACGACGCGTTGCTTGCCGAACGAAAGTTCTTCGGTGCATTCCCGGAAGCGTGCGACGTGCTGGCGGCATTCGACACGCGCACGATGCGCAGGCCCTTGTGCCTGTCAATCGGTGACCTGGAGTTCGAATGCCGGGGCGATGAACTGGAACTGAGGTTCTCGCTGGCACGCGGCCAGTTTGCGACGACTGCCATCAGGGAACTCGGCGAATTCTTTGACGCCGGCTGACGGCGAGGGGTACAAAGAGATCGTGTCCGAGTCGCCCGAGCTCTCTGAATTTCGCCGCCGCACGCGGTTTCGTCTGCGCATCGCCGCGGCAGCGCTACCGGCCGGGCTGGCACTCGGCATCGGCATCGGAATCGCATCCGGCTTCCCCGTCATCGGCACCGCGATCGGCGCAGGGCTGGGCTTCGGCATTGCCGTGGTCAGTTTCGCCGCGGCAATCGTGGCGCGGGCCTCCGATCCGAGCCTGTGATGTCGATGCGGCGTGCACGCCTGCAACGCATCGCTTTGCTATAGTCCCGACGAATTTTCCCGAGGTTTTGTGCATGCTCGATATCATTCCCCATGGCGACGTCGTCGAACTGCGGATGAACCGGCCTCCGGCCAATGCGCTCAATCACGCGTTGCTGGAGGCCCTGCTCTCGGCCAGCGAGGAGAGCGTTGCCGAGGGCGCGCGAGGGCTGATCCTGTCCGGCAGAGAAGGGATGTTCTGCGCCGGCATCGACGTGCCCGAATTGCTCGGTCAGGATCGGGCGTCCATCCGTCGTTTCTGGTCGCTGTTGTTCCGCGTGGATCGCACGCTCGCGACCAGCACGGTGCCGGTCGTTGCCGCAATCGCCGGCCATAGCCCCGCGGGCGGTGCAGTCCTGGCGACGCATTGCGACTATCGTGTCGCCGCCGCAGGAAACTTCAAGATCGGGTTCAATGAGGTCCAGGTGGGGTTGCCGTTACCGCCGTCGATCATGCGCGCCTTCAGTGACCTGGTCGGAACCCGGACGGCGCGACGGCTCGGCATGGAGGGCAGGCTGATCACGATGGACGAGGCGCGCGAGATCGGTCTCGTCGACGAACTCGTCCCGCAGGATCAGGTCGTCGTGCGCGCGCTCGAATACCTCGAAGGGCTTCTCCGTCTGCCGCCGATCGCGATGAATCGAACGCGCCTGGTGGGCAAGGCCCGGTTACTCGATGTCCTTGATGATGACGCTGACGTTGAGAGTACGACCAGGTACTGGTTCAGTGACGAGACGCAGGACGCGATGCAGGCACTGGTCGAAAGTTTGAAAAAAGATTAAGTAAAGTATTTAAGTAATTGTTTTATATCTACTTGTTCAAAAGAACATAGATTGCGCCTGTGCCGCCGTCCTGAGGGCGGGCCGAGCAAAATGCCACGACCTCGTTCCAGCGCCGCAGCCACCGGTTGACGCCGGTTTTGAGCACCGGGCCTTTATGCCCGGATCCCAGGCCTTTGCCGTGGATCACGCGAACGCAGCCGAGCCGCAGGTCACAGCACTCCAGGATGAACTCCCGCAGGGCATCGCGCGCCTCGAACAGCGTCATACCGTGCAGGTCGATTTCTTCCTGGATCGAATAGTTGCCACGCCGGAGTTGCCGCCGCACTTTTCGCGTCACATGCGGTCGGTGAAACTCGAGCTCATCGCCCGTTTCGACGTCGAGCGGGTCAGGGCCGCCAGTCAGCAATTCGTCGAGTACGTCCGCGTCGTCCTGCTGCGAAAACTTCGCGTGCGGTTTCGGTCGGGGTTTTTCGGGCAGGCGCCGCCCGCCGCTGATCGGCTGGACATCGCCGATCATGTCGCGGAATAGCGCCGCATCGTCCGAGTTGCTATGTTTACTCTTTTTCCGCATACGTCCCGCCCAGAGTGCCCCTTGAGAATACTGCTAAGTAATGATGACGGCTACCAGGCCGACGGCTTGGCGACGCTCGCGTTGTCGCTTCGAGACCTTGCCGACATCGTAATCGTCGCGCCCGACCGTAACCAGAGCGGTTCGAGTCACTCGCTGACGCTCAACACGCCGCTGCGCGTTGGGCAGAGCCGCGACGGTATGTATTACGTCAACGGGACGCCAACGGATTGCGTTCACCTGGCGCTGACCGGGTTCCTCGACGAAGATCCAGACATGGTCATCGCCGGCATCAATCACGGCGCGAACCTCGGCGACGACACCCTGTATTCCGGTACCGTCGCGGCCGCCGCAGAGGGGCGCTTTTTGGGTCTGCCCGCAATCGCCGTATCGCTGGTCGGCGAGTCGCCGAAACATTTCGATACCGCGGGGCAGGCGATTCGCGAGCTCGTGAAGTCGCTCGAATCGCACCCGCTGTCGCCCGACACGACGCTGAATATCAATGTGCCGGACGTTCCGTGGCCAGAATTGCAGGGCTTCCAGGCGACTCGCCTCGGTTACCGCCACCGCGCCGAACCGGTGGTCGAGTCGACGGACCCGCGGGGACAGCCGCTGTTTTGGGTCGGGCCCGCGGGTTCCGGTCAGGACGCCGGCCCGGGTACTGATTTTCATGCCATCGAAAACCGCTACGTGTCGGTGTCGCCGTTGCGCTTCGACCTGACGCAGCATGACGCGATCGACGGACTCGCGACCTGGTTGCCCACATGAGCGAAGATCGGCGGAACCTTCAGGGCATTGGCATGACGTCCGCGCGCACGCGCGAACGGCTCGTCAATAGACTTGCCGGCGGGGGCATCTCGAACCCGCTGATCCTGGATCGCATTCGTTCAGTGCCCCGGCACCTGTTCGTCGACGAGGCATTGCAGAGCCGGGCGTACGAGGACAGCGCGTTGCCGATCGGTCACGGCCAGACGATTTCACAGCCCTATATCGTCGCGCTGATGACCCAGGCGCTCGTCGACGGCAAGGCGAAGGGCGACCTGAAGAAGGTACTCGAGATCGGCACCGGCTGTGGTTACCAGACGATGGTGCTGTCGGCGCTGGTCGGCACGATCTTCACGATCGAGCGCATCCGTGACCTGATGATCGCCACCCGGACCCGCCTGTCGAGCCTCGACGTGCACAACGTGCGCTACCGCCACGGTGACGGCATGCTCGGCTGGCCCGGGCAGGCGCCGTTCGACGGCATTCTCGTCGCCGCGGCGCCGACCGGGGTGCCGCAGGCCTTGCTCGATCAGCTGGCGATCGGCGGGCGGCTGGTCATCCCGGTCGG
>CAZISL010000267.1:0-13638 GCA_964541975.1 uncultured Chromatiaceae bacterium
GAGGCGTCAGGCCGGCCGAGCGCCAAAGCCTGACGCGATTCTCGATCAGGCGACCGTGACCTGCTCCATCACGTCGCCCTGCTCGACGGCGTCGACGATATCCAGACCGCCGGTGACTTTGCCGAATACGGTATGCCGGCCATCGAGATGTGGGCACGGGACGTGCGTAATGAAGAACTGGCTGCCGTTCGTGTTCGGCCCGGCGTTCGCCATCGAGATGACACCGCGCTCGTGTTTCAGCGGATTGTCCGCTACCTCACAGTCGAACCGATAACCCGGACCACCGCCGCCGCTGCCGCTCGGGTCGCCGCCCTGAACCATGAAATCGTTGATGACGCGGTGGAAGCTCACGCCGTCATAGAACCCCTCGCCTGCCAGGAACACGAAATTATTCACCGTATTCGGCGCGTGTTCCGGATACAGTTCCAGCTCTATGTCGCCGCGGTTCGTCTTGACCGTGACCTGGTAGGTCTTCGACGCATCGATACTCATCTCCGGCGGCGCATCCCATTGCTGTTGGGCCATCTTTGTTCTCCAGTCTGGTTCATTGCTGGCCGGCCAGATGCCGGCGGCGGCCAACCATAGCGAAATTCAGTCGCCGGCACTACAGTTACGCCTCGTGACGGGCGTATCGACCCGCCGAGAGACGAATGATGAACAACGACGATCGCATAACGGAACTCGAGACGAGGGTCGCCCACCAGGATCACGCTCTCACGGAGCTCAGCGACGAGATCTACCGTCAGCAACAACAGATCACACGCCTCGAGGACCAGTCACGCCAGCTCGTGGCCCGCGTGGAAGCGCTGGCAGTCGCAGACGCGTCAGGAGACCCGTCGGACGAAGTCCCGCCACACTATTGAAGAACCGGCATAATTCGACCCACCGGTGGAAAGCATGACCGAACTTCTCGACTCGGCGTCCGCGGGCCTGGGTCAGTGCCCGTTGCTCGGTGCGGCGGTCGGCCCGCCAATGGAGACTTATGTTTTCACGATCGACACGGCATGGGTCGCATATGAGAGTATTCAGGTGGCAACAAGGCCGCGAATTGACGGATCAAACGACACAGTGCATTCGACCCGGTGGTCGCAAATCAGCGGCCGCGCTCCTCATGGCGATGAACGCGCTGGCGGGCTGCAACCAGGAGGTCGTCGTTCAGACGACGTTCCCGGATCCGCTCGTCAACGAAATCGAACTCGACGCTGGCGTTTATTACGCCGAAGAACTGAAGAACTACGACTACTCCGAGGACCTGCCAGGTGATGTCTCATGGTCGTTCACGCTCGGCGAAGCCAACGTCAAGATGTTCAATCGCGCCCTCGGAGCGCTGTTCCAGGAGCTCGTGCCCGTTGACCAGCCCGGCGGGGTCGGCGAGCCGTTCGACCGCGTGGACCTGGTCGTCGCGCCGAAAGTCGAGGCATTCGAATTCTCGCTGCCGCGGCAATCGCGGTCGGACCAGTACGCGGTCTGGATCAAGTACACTATTGCCATACTAGAGCCGGACGGCACGTTATTTACAGAGTGGCCCGTCAGCGCTTATGGACAGGCGGATTCGCGCCTGTTTCGAGGCGGCGGCGCCATGGAAGCCGCGGTCGTGCGCGCGATGCGGGACGCGATCGCAAATATCGTCATCGGGCTGCCCGAAGAGCCGAATGTGAAGGCGGCGCTGTCGCCGGAGGACGCGGAACCGGTGGACAACCTGACCGAGGAACTCGTCGCGGAACCGCTGCCCGTCGACGCGGTCGAAACGGAAGACGAACGACTCGAGGAAACGCCGCTGGACGATGAAGCCACGGAGGAGATCCCGGCCGACGAAGCCCGGACCTGAACAGGCATGAATGAGCACAGACAAGAATCCCGGTCCGGCGGCCTGAGGCTGCTGTGCGCCGGCGCGCTGAGCCTGGCGTTGAGCGCCTGCATGACAACCCGCGTCGAGGAAACGAAGAACTCCAAGACGGGTATCGCCAAGTACGAAAGCGTCGTAATCCTCGAGGCGAGTTATCACAACGGCAACGAGACCGAGGACGAGTTCGTCGACTGCATTGCGAAGACGGTACAGAAAGGCCGCAATGGCCTGAGGGTCATACCGGAAGACGTCTTCATCGATTTAATGTTCCCTTGGTTCGAGCCGCGCACGATGCCGCAGGGACCAGAGTCTCTGCCCGAACTGCTCGAGAAGCCCGGGGTCGACGCGCGAATAAAGGAAAACGGCGTGCGCTACATCATCTGGGTCACCGGCGACACGGAGCGGTCCGGGAGCGGCGGCAGCCTGTCCTGCGCGATCGCGCCCGGCGGCGGCGGATGCTTCGGCCTGGCGTGGTGGGAGAACGATTCTTCCTACGAAGCAGCCATCTGGGATATCCGCGACGGCAAGTCGGCCGGCGCGGTCAGCGCAGATGTCCAGGGGACATCGGTCATACCAGCGGTCATCGTGCCGGTGCCGCTGATCGCGCGCACCAAGTCAGCCGCCTGCAAGGGGCTGGGGCGCAACCTGCGAGATTTCATCGTGGATTCAGGACATCTGTAGAGGCAGGTCCCGGTTCACATGCCGATAATCTCGCGCCCATGCCGGGTCGCCGTTCTTGCGTTACTTGCCACATCGGCGGGTGCGAACGCGGGCGACACTTACCAACTCGCTTTCGAGCTAAGGCTGCAGGCCGGCAAGCCACGCGCCGAGGCAGCGATCGAGCTGAAGCAGAAATCCGCCTTGTTGCGCGAAGCCCGCTTCCGCGCACCCGCGTCGCGGTTCACGAGTTTTTCGGGCGATGGTGAGATCGAGCGTGACGGTCACTTCGTGACCTGGACGCCGCCCCCGGCCGGCGGACGCATGACCTATACCGTCGACCTCGAGAACGAGCGGAACGAAGGCCGCTTCGACAGCCTGATCACGCAGCAATGGGCGCTGTTCCGGGCGGACGATGCGTTCCCGCCCGCGCGCGTCCGGCACCGCGCCGGCGCACGTTCGCGTTCAACGCTGAAAGTCTCGTCGCCGCAAGGCTGGACCGTGATTACACCGTTTGCGGAACGCCCGGCCGGCGGGTATGTCGTCGACAACCCGGACCGTGCCTTCGACCGGCCGACCGGCTGGCTGATCGCCGGCAAGCTTGGCCGGCGTAAGGACATGATCGGCGGCATCGAGGTCTCGGTCGCGGCGCCCGTGGGCACCGGAGTCGAGCGCATCAGCATGCTGGCGTTGTTGCGCTGGACGCTGCCCTACCTGGCACGCGAACTCGCCGAGTTGCCGCCACGAATCAGCATTGTGTCGGCCGGCGACCCGATGTGGCGCGGTGGCCTGTCCGCGCCCAACTCCGTCTTTGTGCACGCGGATCGCCCGCTGCTGAGCGAGAACGCCACCAGCACGCTGTTGCACGAGGTTGTGCACGTTTTGATGCCGGTGCCGACACGACGCGATCATGACTGGATCGACGAAGGCATCGCCGAGTACGCGACGCTGCGCCTGCTCCGCGACAGCAATACGATCTCCGCGAAACGCTTCGACAAGGCGCTGGCCGGATTCGCCGAGCGCGGCGAGGCTGCAGAGACTCTGTTGACGCCCGCCGCATCAGGTGCGGTGCGCGCACGAGCCGTCACCATAATCGCGGCGCTCGACGCGGAGATCGAGAAGCTGACCGACGGCTCCAAGAACATCTTCGACCTGGTCCGGGCCGTCCAGGCGGCGGACGAACCGCTCGATGCCGATGCGCTGCGCGCCCGCACGCTCGACCTGACCGGAGCCAAAGAAATTAGTTCGCTCGAGGCAGCTGACTGAGCGAATCATCAGACTGATTCCGATTTAACAAAATATCGTAAGCTATTAATATTTAAATAATTAGCCCATAATTCTCGGGCTAATGGATAACAATAAAAATAATCATAACGATATCCTGCATACCCTGACGGCCGAAAACGCGGACCTGCGCGGCCGCATCCAGGACCTCGAAACCTACATCGATGGACGCAAGATGCGCTGGGATGCGCTCGCCGCGAAACTACTCGGCGAGCAGCAAACAGTCGCGGACCTCGAGACGGCGGTGCGGGTGCGCGACGCGCGCATCGTGGGATTCGCCCGGACCACCGCGCGCCTCGAGCGCCGGCTTGAGGGGCAGGGTCGCGAAATCGAAATCCTGCGTGATCGTCGCAACGACGCGCTGCGGACGTCGCCCGAATCGCCCCGCCATTCCGGCGACGAAGCGAAGATCATTCTCCGCGCTGCTTACGACAAGCTCGCCGCCATGCGCGATGAGCAGGGACGCCTGAAAAAAGAACTCGAAGATAAGGATGCCTACGTCGACCGGTTGTGCGCGAGGCTCAGCGAGCTGGAGCTCGAGCGCAGCGCCAACATCGACGAACTCCGGAAACAGCGCGGGATCATCGACCACATCGAGAACGAAATCCGCGCGCGGCTGACCAAAGTCGCCCGCACCAGCCGCAAGCCGGAACAGCGTCAAGAGATCGCAACGTCGATCATGAAACTCGACGAAGAACGCGCGCGAAACCGCGACTATCTGCCCGACGACCTGGTCACGACGATGGGTCGCCTGCGCCTGCTATCGGACGATGGCAACAGCATCGCGTACGAAATCGACGGGCGCTCGATCTCGATTGGCCGCGGCCCACACAATGACATCCGCCTTGAGCGAGCGTCCGTCAGCCGCGAGCACGCACGCGTCACATCGACCGTCGACGGAATCCTGATCGAGGATCTCTCTAGCCGCAACGGCATTCGTATCAACGGTGAACGGGTCGCCCGGAGAAGCTTGCACTCTGGCGACATTGTCATGATCGGCCAGGTGAAGTTTCGCTACACCACGTCCGTTATTCCGTTCAATCGTCATAACGCCTCCTGAGTTTTCGGCCATTCGTCTGACGACCCCGGCCACATGCTGTGAGCGGCCTCACGGAATACCGCCGGGATTTGCGCGAGAGTGTCAGGCGGAACCTCCCCATGCACGACGGCAAAGCACTTCACGCGAGCGCGGACTCTGCGCCCAACAATGGACGGCGACTTCGTCAACTCCTGTTCCGGCGCCTGTGGTTGCCGAAAATCGTATACGAAGCACTTCCCTACCTGTACATCGTCCTGGGCGTCACGGCGCTGGCCTCCGCCATGTTCACGCCTGACTGGACCTGGATACTTCCCTGGGCAATCCTGATCGGTCTGATCTGCCTGCACGTCGGCCTGGCGCTGGTCACCCTCCGCTACCGACTGCGCCACGGGAAGCAGCGACCCACCAAATAACGCCGCGGCAAGGCGAACATCGGTCCGGATTTGTGCGAAAATCCGGCGGAATTCTGGCTACCCCTGTGCGTCCATGATTAAGTCAAACGAGCGTTCGCTCGCCGCGCGCCTGCGAACGGCTGGCCTGGCGCTGCTGCTGAGCTTCGCGATCGTCCCCGTCTGCGCATTTGTCGGCGGATCGATCGTCGTCGGCGACTACGAGGGCGCCAGCGGACTGCTGGGCTATTTGACGACGATTTACGGTGATGCCCTGAAAGGCCGTTGGCTCGCATGGCTGCTGATCCTGGCTCCGGTGCTGATCATCGGGTGCTGGACGGTTGTCCTCAAGCTGTTGAGACGGCCGAAGCCGGCGACCGAATCAGAATGAATAGTCTTTATAAAACATGTTATTAAAGATCATTCTTGACACCTGACATCTAATCCGGCCAGTAGTACCAGCCGGTGGCCAGCAGTCCCAGCCACAGCAGCGACAGGAATAGGTAGCGCCAGGTACGGGCGTGCAAGGTACCGACAAAGCCGAAGCCAGCCATGAGGGCCAGCCCGCTGAATATCAGCGACGCGCGGAACAACTCGGGCAATTCGGCGTCGAAACGAGGGTTGTCGTTGCGCAGGATCCAGAACACCAGCAGCACGACGCCGAGGCTGAAAGCGATCGAAAACAAGCTGCCGAGCACGATGCCCAGGACGACTGTGAATGGTTGCATGGTTTGCTCTGCGTTAACCGACGGATCTGCGTACTGGGACCTTGCCTGATATGATGAGTCCGTCTAGCCTTCGGGTCTAGTGTGTACCCGATTTGCTGCGAAGCGTAAAAAATGTTGATACATAAGCCCACGCGCGACCCCTACACCGGCCGGAAATTGATGCGTGCCGCACAGCTGCTGTTCGCGGCGGCGATGCTACTGCTCGTGGCCTACCCTGGCTCGAGCACGGACTCGGTCGATGCCGCCGCCGAGGACGCGGCCGCCAGCGCCGTCCCGGCCGTCCTCGAATCCAATCAGCGCCACCGGCAGGTCGCGCGCATGGTGACGCGCTTCGTTGAACGGGCCCACTATTCTCGAATTGCCGTTGACGACGAGCTGTCGGGCCTCGTGCTCGACAACTACATCGAGTCTCTCGATCCGAACAAACACTATTTCCGCGCGCCGGATATCACCTACTTCGAGCGGTATCGTTTCGCGCTGGACGACGTCATGCGCACGGGCAACTTCGATCCGATCCTCGACATCTTCCGCCTGTATCGCCTGCGCGCCCAACAGAACATCGACCTCGCCATCACGACGCTGGATGCGGAGCCGGACTTCACCACCGACGATGTCTACCTCTTCAATCGCAAGGACGAGCCCTGGATCGAGTCCGCCGAGGAAATGCAGGACATCTGGCGCAATCGAGTCACCAATGACGCGCTGAGCCTGATGCTCGCCGAAAAATCCTGGGAAGACACTTCGGACGTTCTGCGCAAGCGCTATGAGAGAGTCCTGAAAAGGATAAACCAGCTCGACAGCGACGACGTTTTCGAAATGTTCCTGAATTCCTTCGCGCGCACGCTGGATCCCCACTCCAGTTACCTGTCACCGCGGCAGTCGGAGGAATACCGCATTCAGATGAGCCTGTCCTACCAGGGCATCGGCGCTTCGCTGCAGCTCGAGGACGAACTCGTCTCGGTGTTGAACGTGATCCCCGGCGGGCCCGCCGCGATCGACGGCCGCATCAAGGCGAATGACCGCATCACCGCGGTCGGCCAGGAAGACGACGGCGAGATGGTCGACGTAGTTGGCTGGCAGCTCGACGACGTGGTCCAGCTGATCCGTGGGCCGAGCGGCACGACCGTGCGCCTGCAGATCCTGCCCGCCGACGCATTGCCGGGTGGTGCAAACAACGTCATCGAACTCGTGCGTGACAAGATCAAACTCGAGGAACAGGCGGCGAAGAGTGAGAAAATCGATCTCGAGCGACCGGACGGCGGCTCGTCCTCGATTGGCGTCATTTCCGTCCCGAGTTTCTACCAGGATTACGAGGCACGCAGCCGCGGCGATAAGGACTACGTCAGCACGACGCGTGACGTACGGCGACTGATCGACGAACTGGAAGAGGACGGCATCGACGGCCTGGTCATCGACCTTCGCGGCAACGGCGGCGGCCATCTTTCGGAAGCGACATCTCTCACCGGCTTGTTTATCCCGGAAGGACCGGTCGTGCAGCTCAAGGACACGAATGGACGTATCGAGGTACTCGACGACCCGGTACCGCAAGTGTCGTATGGCGGTCCGCTGGTGCTATTGGTCGACCGCTTCAGCGCGTCCGCGTCGGAGATCTTTGCCGCCGCGATTCAGGACTACCGCAGGGGCGTCGTCATTGGCCAACGCACTTTTGGCAAGGGTACGGTCCAGAACCTGTACATTCTCGATCAGTACGCGCGTCGCGTGCCGGATCCAGGCCTCGGGCAGCTCACTCTGACGATCGGTAAGTACTACCGCGTCACGGGCGGCAGTACCCAGCACCGCGGCGTACTGCCCGACATTGACCTGCCGTCGGTCGTCGATCCGGAGCGTATCGGCGAGAGCAGCCGCGACCGCGCGTTGCCGTGGGACCAGATCAAGCCGACCGGCTTCCGGGCCGAAGAGCCACTCGACAGCGAAATCGCCTATCTCACGCAGTATCAGAACTCGCGTATGGTCGACGACCCGGACATCAACTACCTGATGCTCGACATCGCGGCCGCCGATGAAGCACGAACGAAGACCTTCGTGTCGCTGAACATGGACACCCGGATCGCGGAGCGCGAAACGCGGCAGGAAGAGCGCCTGCTGCGGGAGAACGAACGTCGCGCCGCAGCCGGGCTCGAACCGGTCGAGTCGCTCGAAGACCTGGAAGTGGACGAGCAACCCGACATCCTGCTCAATCAGGCCACGCGCATCATCGCCGATCTCGTGTCGATCGAGGGCGCAAGAAGCGCGGCGGTCACCGACGCAGTCGTACCGGGCAGCTGAGCAGCCGACATAGCGTCAGGTTTTTAAGACGGTATAGATATCCCAGTACTCGTCCGCGAGTACATTGATCGGCACTGACTTGCGCCCCATCGTCACCGACCCCTCCTCCAGGTCGATCTGAATGTCGGAGAACGACCCGGCCACAGGTACGGTATCGGATTCCATCCGAAAACTCGCCTGCTCTCCCAGGAACTGGGCGCGCCGCCGAACGTTGATTACGAGCTCGTCACCCACCGGCAACGAACGCAGGCAGGTCGCGATCGTGAGGTTCAGGTTGCGACAGACTTCGATATCGCCGTAGTTCACGTCCGTCACCTGGCGCACGGACGCTTCGCGCGCCAGGACGCTGATATTGCTCTGACTGAAATGAATGAACATTTCCTGCGCAATCGCGAGCAGCGCGAGATTGATCGTGCGTCGACCTGCTACGCTGAGACCTGCAAACTGCGGACCTTGCTCCCCCAGTTTCTCGGCCTTGGCGGCCCGGCACCGTTCCGTATGCGTTTGCGCCGCCTGTAATTCCGTTTCGAGCGTATCCGCTTCGGCAAGCAATTTGCGACGCTTGAAGAAATTCCAGAAGCCCCGCAGTTGCGCGCGACGCTCGTGCAGTTGACGCAGTTCTTCGGCAATCTCGTGCTCGCGCTGCCGGCCTGTTTCGATCTGGCGTTCGATCACGTGTGCTGCCGCTCGCAGCGTTGCCTGGTGCTTGGCCACTTGGGCCTGCTGCTCGCGATCAGCCTGGTGAACCGTCAGGTCCTTGCTGAGACGTGCCAGCTTGCGCTTGCAGCTGACCCATACGCCACGCAACTGATAGAAGACCGAAGCGTTGGCGGCCTGTAACGGATCAGCCAGCATGCCTTCGAGTTGCTCGAGGCGTTGCTGTGCCCGCAGGGTCGCCCCTTCCTGCTGCTGCAATTTTTCCTTGAGGTGCTCGCCCTCGCGCCGAAGATTCGCGAATTCCTTCTTCAGCTCCGCGCGATTCCAGAACAGCTTGAGGAGCCGCTCCTCGTCTCCGGGGTCGGGCTTCTGTGACAACAGATGTGGCGCGCTCTTGGACATCAAACGTCAAATCTCGGGGCAGCACTATCGGTCGGACACACCCGAACCGGCCCCAAAATTAACGTAATGACCCCGAACAAACGTTGAAGCAATCTACATTTTTCCACCCCAACAGGGCTGGAACCCGCATATAACGGGCACTTCGAGTCAAAAATGTATACTTCGTCGGATCGACGAAAACGCCGCGTCAGGCCAGGTGTGATTCGAGGCGGGAGACGCCTCCGACCTCTTCGGTGGCCGCGGAAAAACTATGCCGCGCATCGATCAGGTAGTCCAGCCACTTGCTGAGCATCATGTTGTTGGACCAGCGTCGATCGAGCTCCCGTCCGAACCGGTTTGCCAGACCCTTCAGCGTCGCGTGCCGGTGATGTTCGGCCCAACCGGCCACTTCCGCCATACGCGCATCGAGATAGACGCGAATGACCAGATCCGGATCCGCGACGACGGAATCCTGTTCGTCGAACAGGTAGGTCATGCGCAGGATTTGCGTGTAGCGCGCCGTCGACTCGACCCACAGGAACAAGTCGCAATCGCTCGGTGTCGTCGAGACAAGACAGTCATGCACGTTGCCGATATCGCCGACAAGCATTCTGAGCTTGATGAAGTTACTTTCGTACAGTGCCATGAGGCCCCCGAAACTACGGGGACTTACGACACATTCTGGAACGATGTAACTATCGGCCAACATCGCTCGACTATATCACAGGGTGTACAGCAACAACCTCGATGCAACTCGTTCACCGCGCGCCGTTTTTATGCTAGATCATTCGAGCTTACCTGGACGAAGATTTGATCCAATTTACGCCCAACTAATTATTTATACGTCGTTCGACGTTCGTGCTGCTCAGGATCTTGCTCGAAATTTCCTCGACCGAAAACGACGTGACGTTGATGTGCGGAATCTGGTATTTACGAAACATCGCTTCGGCCCCGCGCAACTCGAACGTTACCTGTTTTGGGCTCGCATACTGCCCCGCCGCGCGACGTTCCTTGCGGATCTGCACCAGGCGGTCGGGATCGATCGTCAGACCGTATAGCTTGTCGCGAAACGGCCTCAGCACACGCGGTAACTCGCCGGTTTCCAAATCGTCTTCGGCCAGCGGATAGTTCGCCGCGAAGATTCCGTAATGCATCGCCAGGTAAAGGCAGGTTGGCGTCTTGCCGGATCGAGAAACGCCAATGAGGATGACGTCGGCCTTGTCATAGCCGACGGTGCTGCCGCCATCGTCATAGTTGATTGCGAAATTCGTTGCCTCAATGCGTTCGTCGTACTTACCGGTATCGCTGATGCCGTGGGCGCGGCCCGACGTCAGCGACGACTTCGCCTGTAGTTCCTGTTCGAGCGGCCCGAGGAACGTCTTGAAAAAATCCAGGAACAGGCCCGAGGCATGCAGAAAGCGATTGCGCAGGTCTTCATGGACCAGTGTCGAGAAAATTATGGGCCGAGCGCCGGTCTCCGAACTGACCGCGTTGATATGCCGTATGGCGGCCTCCGCCTTGTCAACCGAATCGATAAATGGCAGAGTGATTTGATCGAATTCGTGCTCCTCGAACTGGGTCAAAAGGCTGTGACCGAGCGTCTCGGCGGTAACCCCGGTCTGGTCGGATAGAAAAAAAACGGTACGGTGAGCCATTGACAGGTCCCGGCGATCGGATTTGCGACATCGAGTGCGATTCTCCACGTCTATGGCCACAACACAAGGGAGGCAGCCTTGGAAGCCTATGTAGCCCCATTGCAAAGCTTTGGGATGGACGATGTCGACCAGGTCGGGGGCAAGAACGCATCCCTCGGCGAGATGATCACCAACCTGACGGACCTCGGCATTCGGGTTCCGGGTGGGTATGCAACGACGGCTAACGCCTACCGCGACTTTTTGTCGTATTCCGTCGACGGCCAGCCCAGTGTCGCCGACCAGGTGAACGCAATCCTGGCCGACCTCGACGTCGATGATATTCGGGCACTTGCCAATGCCGGCAACAAGATCCGCGCAATGGTCCTCGACGCGCCATTACCCGAACGCCTGAACGACGAGATCGATGCAGCATGGCAGGGTATGCTCGACGAGCATGGCGAGAATGTCGCCGTCGCCGTACGCTCCTCTGCCACCGCCGAGGATCTGCCGGAAGCGTCGTTCGCCGGACAACAGGAAACCTTCCTGAATGTGCGCGGCATCGAACAATTGAAGAAATGCATCCACGAGGTCTTCGCTTCCCTGTACAACGATCGCGCCATCGCTTATCGCGTGCACCAGGGATTCGCGCACGACCAGGTCGCCCTGTCGGCCTGCATTCAAAAGATGGTTCGCAGCGACATCGGGGCGAGTGGCGTCATGTTCACGCTCGATACCGAATCGGGCTTTCGCGAGATGGTATTTATCACCAGCGCGTATGGCCTCGGCGAGACCGTCGTGCAGGGTGCCGTGAATCCGGACGAATTCTACGTCTATAAACCGGCGCTGCGCGAAGAGAAGCGTTCGATCCTGCGTAAGAACCTCGGCGGCAAGGCGATCAAGATGATCTACGCCGCCGACGACGCGGAAGGACAAATGGTCCAGACCGTCGACGTCGATCCGCAGGAATCCAATCGCTTCTCGCTAACGGACGAAGAGATCGAGACACTGGCGCGCTACGCGGTGACGATCGAGGACCATTACGGTCGACCGATGGATATCGAATGGGGCCGCGACGGCGGCGATGGCCGGTTGTACATCCTGCAGGCAAGGCCCGAGACGGTGCAGAGCCATCCCAATAAGGCAATACAACGCTACGCACTGAAGGGCAAGTCGGACGTGCTGATTTCGGGCCGTAGCATCGGACACCTGATCGGCTGCGGACCGACGCGCATCATCAGGAATGCCGCGGAAATGCATCGTATCGAACCCGGCGACGTGTTGGTCGCCGACATGACGGATCCCGACTGGGAGCCGGTCATGAAGCGTGCATCGGCGATCGTCACGAATCGCGGCGGCAGGACCTGCCACGCGGCCATCATCGCCCGCGAACTCGGCGTGCCCGCCGTGGTCGGTTGCGGCAACGCGACCGAAACACTCGCAGATGGCACGATGGTCACCGTGTCCTGTGCCGAGGGCGACGAAGGATTTGTATATGACGGCGCGCTCGACTACGAACACCAGCAGATCGAGGTCGATAACCTGCCGGACGTGCCGGTCAAGATCATGATGAACGTCGGCAACCCTGACCGGGCTTTCGACTTCGCCAACATCCCGAATCATGGCGTCGGCCTGGCGCGGCTCGAGTTCATCGTGAATCGAATGATTGGCGTGCATCCGAAGGCGCTGCTCGAGTTCGACACGCTACGCGCAGACATCAAGTCGATGATTCGTGACCAGATGGCCGGCTACGACGATCCGGAAGAGTTCTTCATCGCCAAGCTCGCCGAAGGTATTGCCTGTATAGCCGCCGCGTTCGCGCCCGCCCCCGTTATCGTGCGGACGTCCGACTTCAAATCCAACGAATACGCGAATCTGATCGGCGGGCAGCAGTACGAGCCGCACGAAGAAAACCCGATGCTCGGTTTCCGTGGCGCCTCCCGGTATCGCGCGGCAAGCTTCGCCGCTTGCTTCAAGATGGAATGCAAGGCGCTGAAACGCGTGCGCGACGATATGGGCCTGACGAACGTGCAGGTCATGATCCCGTTCGTACGCACGGTCGACGAAGCCAGACAGGTCAAGGATCTGCTGGCAGAAAACGGCCTGAAGCGTGGCGAGAACGAACTGAAGCTGATCATGATGTGCGAGATCCCGAGCAACGCGTTGCTCGCGGAAGATTTCCTCGAGCATTTCGACGGCATGTCGATCGGTTCCAATGATATGACTCAGCTGACGCTGGGCCTGGATCGCGACTCCGCAGTCATCGCGGACCTGTTCGACGAACGTAACCCGGCCGTCCTCGCATTGCTCAAGATGGCGATCGACGCCTGCCGCAAACAGGGCAAGTACATCGGTATCTGCGGACAGGGTCCGTCGGATCACCCAGACCTGGCACAGTGGCTGCTCGCCCAGGGCATCGAGAGCATCTCGCTGAACCCGGACACGGTCCTGGAAACCTGGCTCTACCTGGCCGGCGAAAGCGTCTGAATAGGGCCGTCACCCACTGTGAACAAGCTCGAACCAACCGGTTCGACTTGTTGTTGCCTTTGAGGTTGAACGTCCCTGTAACTTACAGCTCGCCCCAGCTGGATTTCTTCCGCCAGCGAATCCGCGGCAGGATCAACCCGACCAGGATGCCGAACATCACGACGAGCGCGCCAATCACGAACCACTCGCGATTCGAGCGGCTGGCCAACCGGCGGCTCTCCTCCTCGGCATCCTCCAGCGCCTGCTGCGTCTG
>CAZISL010000268.1:0-5914 GCA_964541975.1 uncultured Chromatiaceae bacterium
CGTAGTAGGAACTGGACTGGTACCAGTTGTCATGGATTGCGCTGACGACGAATTCATCGCTGCCTTTTGTCATTGTCATACCCGATATTCACCATTAAAATTAAATGCTTACAAAACTCTTCTAACAATCGAATTAAACCGAAGCCGCTCCGCATGACGAGCCTGTACACGACTTTCTCCACCGGCTTTCCGCGCGATCGCTCACGCCTGCTGTTGCGAGCGCCCGACGGCAGCAGCTTCAGCTACGCCGACGCGGAAAGCGAGTCGGCCCGCATCGCTTGTTTCCTCCGCGAACAGGGCCTGCGGCCCGGCGATCGCGTCACCGTGCAGGCGCCGAAGTCGCCGCAGATCGTCTGGCTCTACCTTGCCTGCCTGCGCGCCGGTCTGGTCTATCACCCGCTGAACGACGCCTACCGGTCGTCGGAACTCGACTATTTCCTGCGCGATGCCAATCCGAAGATCGTGGTGTGCGCGCCCGAGCGCGAGTCCGAGTACGCGCAGTTGACGACGGACCTGGACTGCCGGGTGTTGACGATCGATGCGCGGGGCCGCGGAAGTCTGGGCGACGGATACGCCGACGCCGAACCGAACGTTGCGTCCGTCGACTGCGACGGCGACACGACGGCCGTGCTGCTGTACTCGTCAGGAACGACCGGCAAGCCGAAAGGTGCGATGCTGACGCACGGCAACCTCGCTGCGAATACCGCGACGCTCGTCGACTACTGGGGATTCACGGCAGCAGACCGACTCCTCCATGCCCTGCCGCTCTACCATGCCCATGGCCTGTTCGTCGGTCTCGGCTGCGTATTGCTGAGCGGAGCCAGCATGAATTTCCTGGCGAAATTCGACGCGGAGACGGTCATACGCCAGCTCGCCGACTCGACCGTCATGATGGGTATCCCGACGTTCTACACGCGACTGCTCGCAGACCCCGCTTTCGATCGGCGCGCCTGCGCCAACCTGCGCCTGTTCATCTCCGGCTCGGCACCGCTGCTGGCCGACACGCACCGCGAATTCAGCCGTCGCACCGGCCAGGAGATCCTCGAACGCTACGGCATGACGGAAACGTCGATGCTCAGTTCGAACCCACTGTCTGGAGAGCGCCGCCCCGGCAGCGTCGGGTACCCGTTGCCCGGCGTCGAGATCCGGGTCGTCGACGCGCAGGACTGCCCGGTCGGGACAGGCACGGTTGGCGAGATCCAGGTGCGGGGCCCGAACGTGTTCAAGGGCTATTGGGGCATGCCGGACAGGACGGCACAGGAATTCACCGCCGATGGATACTTCCGGACCGGCGACCAGGGTCTCTTCGCCGACGACGGCTACCTGAACATCCTTGGCCGCAACAAGGACATGATCATCACCGGCGGGCTAAACGTCTATCCGAAGGAGGTGGAACTGGCGCTGGACGAGCTCGACGGGATCATCGAGTCGGCGGTGATCGGCGTGCCGCATGCCGACTTCGGGGAAGGCGTCGTCGCCATCATCGTGCCGGAAACCAGCCAGGAGCCCGCTGAGTCGGATATCATCGCGACCCTGCGTGATCGGCTCGCCAACTTCAAGCTGCCGAAGCGCGTCATTCTGGTCGACGAACTGCCACGAAACACGATGGGAAAGGTACAAAAAAACGAATTGCGTCAAGTATATGCAGGCACTTTCTCATGAGTAATCTCATTCGCCCACGGCGCTCGGCCCTGTTCATGCCGGGATCCAACCAGCGCGCGCTGGCGAAGGCGCGCACGCTGAAGGCCGACGCGGTCATCCTCGATCTCGAGGACGCCGTCGCGCCGGATGCCAAGGACGAGGCACGCCGCCTCGTCGTCGCCGCGCTGGCCGAGGGCGGTTATGGCCCACGCGAGACGGTCGTGCGTGTCAACGGCTATGGCACGGAATGGTGGGACGCTGATATGAAGGCAGCCTGCACGAGCGGCGCCGACGCAATGCTCGTGCCGAAGGTCGACTCGGCGGACCAGGTCAGCAAGTTCGGCGACCTGATGGCGATCAACGGCGCGCCGGAGAGCATGCAGCTCTGGATCATGGCTGAAACGCCCCTGTCGATCAGGAACATAGACGCGATCGCCGGCTCCGATCCACGTCTGCGGGTGCTCGTCATGGGCACGTCCGACCTGAGCGCGGCCTTGCGGCTCCCGCCGGACCCCGGCCGCACAGGCCTCCAGCTGGCACTCGGGACTTGCGTGCTCGCGGCCAGAGCCCACGGTCTTGATATACTTGACGGTGTCTTTGGCGACCTGACCGACGCCGAGGGGTTTGCCCGTTCCTGCGAACAGGGCAAGAAGCTCGGATTCGACGGCAAGACATTGATTCATCCGGGGCAAATCGACGCGGCAAACGAGGTATTCGGCGTCTCTGACGCTGATGCGGCGCACGCCGCCGCGGTCGTGCGGGCCTGGGAGGAAGCGGCACGCCAGGGTCGCGGCATTGCGGTACTCGACGGTCAGATGATCGAGAATCTGCACGCGGAGGCTGCGCAGCGGGTGCTCGCGCTGGCGAAGGCCGTCAGGGCCAGGGACGAGGAATAACAAGAGGAATAGGGAATGACGAAATTCCAGAAACCAGGTATCGAGGACTGGCAAGCACTGGCGGATAAGGAAGGCCGCGGCCGCACGCACGAGGACCTCGTCTGGAACACCCCCGAAGGCATTGGCGTCAAACCGCTGTATACGGCCGACGACCTCGAAGGCATCGGCCACCTCGGCGGATTGCCGGGATTCGCGCCGTTCGTTGGCGGGCCCCGGGCGACCATGTATGCGGGCCGGCCGTGGACCGTGCGCCAGTACGCCGGTTTCTCGACCGCAGAGGAATCGAACGCGTTCTACCGCAAGAACCTCGCCGCCGGGCAGACCGGCCTGTCCGTCGCGTTTGACCTGGCGACGCACCGCGGCTACGACTCGGATCACCCGCGCGTCGTGGGCGACGTGGGTAAGGCGGGCGTCGCAATTGACACCGTCGAAGACATGAAAATCCTGTTCAACGGTATTCCGCTCGACAAGATGTCGGTGTCGATGACGATGAACGGCGCGGTCCTGCCGGTGATGGCCATGTACATCGTCGCTGCTGAGGAACAGGGCGTTGGGCCGGAGGCGCTGGCCGGCACCCTGCAGAACGACATCCTGAAAGAATTCATGGTGCGCAACACGTACATCTATCCGCCGGCGCCGTCGATGCGCATCGTCGCCGACATCATCGGCTACACGGCGCGCAACATGCCGCGCTACAACTCGATCTCGATTTCCGGCTATCACATGCAGGAAGCCGGCGCGACGGCCGTTCAGGAACTCGGCTTCACGATCGCCGACGGCATCGAGTATGTGCGCGCCGCTCTGGCCAGCGGCCTCGAAGTCGACGAGTTCGCGCCGCGCCTGTCATTCTTTTTCGGCATCGGCATGAACTTCTTCATGGAAGCGGCCAAGCTGCGCGCCGCACGCCTGTTGTGGTCGGAGCTGATGCAGGAACTGTTCGAGCCCAAGACGGCAAAGTCGCTGATGCTGCGCACGCATTGCCAGACATCGGGCGTCAGCCTGACGGGTCAGGATCCTTACAACAACATTATCCGCACGACCGTCGAGGCGCTCGCGGCAGCGCTCGGCGGAACGCAGTCCCTGCACACGAACTCATTCGACGAAGCGCTCGCTTTGCCGTCGGAGTTTTCGGCACACATCGCCCGCAACACGCAACTCGTGCTGCAGGAAGAGACCGGCATCACGAAGGTCGTCGATCCACTGGCCGGCTCGTACTACGTCGAAAACCTCACCAACGAACTGGCTGCCGAAGCGCGCCGGCTGATCGGTGAAGTCGAGGAGCTCGGCGGCATGACGAAGGCGGTCGAATCCGGCATGCCCAAGCTACGCATCGAACAGGCGGCCGCGTTGCGCCAGGCCCGCATCGACCGTGGGGAAGAAGTCATCGTCGGCGTCAACAAATTTCAGCGCGAAGACGAACCCGAGATCGAGATTCTCGATATCGACAACACGGCCGTCCGGGGAGCGCAGATCAGGCGGCTGGAGGAAGTCCGCGCGAGCCGGGATGCTGCGGTCTGCCAGGCGGCGCTCGATGCGCTGACGGCGGGCGCCGAAGGCGACTCGGAGAACCTGCTGGCCCTCGCGGTCGATGCCGCGAGGGCACGCGCGACGGTCGGCGAGATTTCCGACGCGCTCGAGAAGAAATACGGACGCCATCGCGCCGTGATTCATTCGATCAGCGGCGTGTACGGATCTGCGTATGAGGGTGACGAAGGGTTCAAAAAAATCCAGAACGATGTCGAAGCGTTCGCGCAGAGCGAAGGCCGGCGCCCTCGCCTGCTCGTCGTTAAACTTGGACAGGACGGTCATGACCGCGGCGCCAAGGTCATTGCCACGGCATTTGCCGACATCGGTTTCGACGTCGACATCGGGCCACTGTTCCAGACGCCCGACGAAGCGGCGCGCCACGCGATCGAGAACGACGTTCACGTCGTCGGCGTTTCGTCGCAGGCTGCCGGACACAAGACACTCGTGCCACAATTGATCGAGGAACTGAAGCAGCAGGGCGCGGGCGATATTCTCGTCGTCTGCGGCGGCGTCATTCCGCCACAGGACTACGGCGAATTAATCGAGGCGGGCGTCTCGGCCGTGTTCGGCCCCGGCACGAACATCCCGGTCGCCGCGGCGGAAGTGATCGATTTGATACGCGAGCGAAAAAAAGCCGCGTAAGGTTTACGCCGGAGCGGGGTCAGACCCCGCTCATGCACGGCCTGGGGACAAAACAATGACGGGGTCTGACCCCATTCGTACTTGAATTCGGGAGAAGAAATGCACGAGATCATCCAGCGGCTCGACGCGAAACGCGAAGCCGCCAAGCTTGGTGGCGGACAACGGCGCATCGATGCGCAGCACGCCAAGGGCAAGCTGACCGCACGCGAGCGCGTCGAACTACTGCTTGACGAGGGCAGCTTCGAAGAGTGGGACATGTTCGTCGAGCACCGTTGCACGGACTTCGGCATGGACAAAGCGGAGAAGATCCCGGGTGACGGCGTCGTGACCGGCTACGGCACCATCAACGGCCGCCTGGTCTTCGTGTTTAGCCAGGACTTCACCGTGTTCGGCGGATCATTATCCGAAACCCATGCGCAGAAGATCTGCAAGATCATGGACCAGGCCATGAAAGTCGGCGCACCGGTCATCGGCCTGAACGACTCCGGCGGCGCACGCATCCAGGAAGGCGTCGCGTCGCTCGGCGGATACGCTGATGTATTTCAGAAGAACGTCCTTGCCTCGGGCGTCGTACCGCAGATATCCGTCATCATGGGGCCATGCGCCGGCGGAGCCGTGTACTCTCCCGCGATGACCGACTTCATCTTCATGGTCAAGGACAGCTCGTACATGTTCGTCACCGGCCCCGACGTCGTGAAGACCGTCACGCACGAGGAAGTCACGGCCGAGGAACTGGGTGGCGCGATCACGCACAGTTCGAAGTCAGGCGTCGCGGATCTCGCGCTCGAGAACGATGTCGAGGCATTGCTGACGACGCGCAGGCTGATGAATTTCATCCCGGCGAACAACCAAGAGAAGCCGCCAACCTGGCCGACAGAGGATCCGGCCGACCGGCGCGAGATGTCGCTCGACACGCTGGTCCCTGGCGATCCATTGAAGCCGTATGACATTAAGGAACTGATTTACAAGGTCGCTGACGAAGGCGATTTCTTCGAGATTCAGCCCGGCTATGCGCAGAACATCGTCGTGGGCTTCATCCGTCTGGATGGCTCGACGGTCGGCGTGGTCGCGAACCAGCCGCTCGTACTCGCCGGCTGCCTCGACATCGATTCGTCGAAGAAAGGTGGCCGTTTCGTGCGCTTCTGCGACGCTTTCAATATCCCGATCCTGACGCTCGTCGACGTGCCGGGCTTCATGCCAGGTACATC
>CAZISL010000269.1:0-4566 GCA_964541975.1 uncultured Chromatiaceae bacterium
ATGCTATTGCTGATCGTCGTCCTGTCCGCCGGAATCGGCTTGGTGGCGGCCGTCTCGATGATGGTATTCCGCGGCCACGACCGCCAGATTCCGATCCCGTTCGGCCCATACCTCGCGGCTGCTGGGTTCGTCGCGATGATCTGGGGCCGGGACCTCATGGACGCTTACCTCGGGGTCAGCGGCCTGCGATAATCCGGATATGGGCCATGAGTCCGAAACAATCCTGCGAATCGGCCTGACCGGCGGTATCGCGAGCGGCAAGAGCCTGGTCGCCGCGATGTTCGCGGAACTGGGCGTCCCCGTGATCGACACGGACCAGGTGGCGCGGGACGTCGTGGCACCCGGGCAGCCGGCGCTGGAGGAGATTCGGGTGCAATTCGGACCCGACGTGATTCTGCCGTCGGGCGAATTGGACCGGCGGCGCCTGCGCCGGCTGGTTTTCGAGGAGGATTCGCGCCGCGAGGCGCTCGAGGCCATACTGCACCCCAGCATTCGCCGGGCAACGCTGACCCAGGCCGCTAGCGCCGGTGGCCCCTACCAGATTATCGTGGTCCCGCTGCTGGTCGAAACCGGGTACGGCGAGCTGACGGACAGGGTCCTCGTCGTGGACTGCCCGACAGATGTGCAGAGGGCCCGATTGTCGCGCCGCGACTCCGAGAGCCCGGAACAGATCGATCGAATGCTCGCCGCACAAGCAACCCGCGAGGAGCGACTGGCCGCCGCCGATGACGTCATCGACAACGCGGGTGACGTCGGCGGAACGCGCGCGCAAGTCGAAGCGCTGCACGCCATGTACCTATCGATGGCGGAATAATTCCTTTTCACGGGAACACCGCGAAACCTTTGTATCTGCGCGAAATTCGGGTGGGCAAAAAGTAACCAGATCGGAAATGTATTTGCGGCGGATGACGGTGTAGCGCAGAATACAAACGTGATCCACCATCGCATTGCATAGACGCGCAGCCAGTTCATCACGTCATATGAATCAACCCGCCGAGCAGATATCGCCGACTCCCACCCCCGCGGAAACGCCCGTCGTCTATGAGCAACCGCTCGGCGAGAGGATGCGTACTTTCCTGCGCCTCGAGTACCTGTACCAGCAATTACTGTTCAACATGGAACGTCACTCCTCCTGGGCGACGCGCGCCGCCGTCACGAGCCTGCTGGATATCGTGGCGATCCTGGCTCGGGGCGATTTGCGCAAGGACGTGATCAAGGAGCTGGAGCGCCAGATCTATATATTTGACCGCTTCCAGAACACGCCGGACATCGACGAGGGCCGCCTTGATGATGTCATGCAAAGTCTGCAGTCGCTCAGAAACAAGCTAAATTTCGTTGGCCCTCAATACCTTACGCCGCTGCGCGAGAGCGAGTTCCTGAATTCGGTCAAACATCGCAGTTCGATTCCCGGTGGCACCTGTGAATTCGACCTCCCGGATTTCAGCTTCTGGCTCCGCAAGCCCCACGAGAAACGCCTCTCGGACATGCGGGAGTGGACGAAAAACATCCGGCCTCTGTGCGATGCGGTCGGTCAGCTGATGTGGCTGTTACGAAACAGCGGACAGACCGTCGCGCAGGTCGCCTCCAAAGGCGTGTTCCAGTACACGCTCGGGCGAGACATGTCGGCCGGCATGCTACGAGTTTCGCTGGCGCCCGGGACGGTTGCGTACCCGGAGATCAGCGGAAGTCACCACCGCTTTACCGTGCGATTTATGGAGTGGTCGAACGTCGAAGAACGCGCGAATCAGGTTACTGAAGACGTGCCGTTCAATTTGACCATCTGTTAAAGACTCCGGCGGCCATTGCGAACGACCCGCCGGACGACCTCGGCTCAAACAACCCCCGATCGGCCTACTGCCGCAACGAAATTCCCTCGCTAAAAGGCGTCGGGAATTTGTTCCGGCAGTCTCCGATCTCGTTAGCGGGATTTGGTTTGGCGAGTGCCAACGCGAGGCGCCCGGATTTGGTCTCGCGGTAACGGCCCGCACGACACCGGCTCGCCCGCGGCGACAGAGATCGAATTCGAGTCGTCAAAACTCAGCATCTCGACGGAAGCAGCCGCGCAGAGTGGGGCGAAATTGCAGCGAGCGGCCTCGGAGGCGCGCGGAGCAGGACGCGGGAGCGCGCCGGAGCGGCGCCGGAGGCGGCCAGGGATGGCCGCCGCAGGTTTAGCGAGTCGCAAATTCGCCCCGCTCTGGGCGGCGGCAGCAGAGCAGCGAAGCCAAGTCCAACGGTCTGCAATTTCGCCGTGTCGAATAGCGAGCCTGCTCCCTCAGGACCCCTTGGAAAGCAAAGAAACCATCAACGCGACCCATATCCCAACGAGACAAGCGATACTTGCGAGGAAGACATAGAACCGATGCAATACGTTGTTCGAGCCAAGATGAATGAACGAGTGAATGCACCGCAGACCCACGAACATCCACGCCAGCACAACCGCAAGCACCGTCACCGACCCTGTGACATAGGTGAACAGGGCAGCCGCGTAGAAGATCGGCGGCACCTCGAAGTAATTCTGCATGTGCCGGGACATCAGGTGCAGGCGATCCGGCTGTTCGCCCTCATTGTAGCTGCGAAAATACCGGATGCTGACGCGCCGATCTCGCACCGCTGCGTAACGCGCGGTCCCCAGCATGATCATCACGACGAGAGTCAGACCGAACATCGCGATGGCCGGATAGACGATGGCTTCGTCGCTCACGCGTCCAGCTCCACCAGCGCCGCGACGATCGGGCGATCGGCCGGAAGGAGGCCCGTTTCGAGGAGCTCGTCGATGGGCGACCAGCGCAATGCCTGACCCTCGACGCCGATCGGATCGCCTGTGAAGGCAAGAACGCACCAAACGTGTAGCTCGACGATGCGTTCCGGATAGTCGTGCCGATAGGTCAGTAGCGGCTCGGCAGAATCGACTTCGATGCCCAGCTCTTCCCGCAGCTCGCGAGTCAAGGCTTCGAGCGGGGTTTCCGCTGCATGTAACTTGCCACCCGGAAACTCCCACCAACCCGCCTGATGCTTACCCTCCGGGCGTTGAGCGATGAGAGCACGGCCTGCGCGGTCTCGCAGAATACCCGCCGCGACGGCGATCTCGGGCTTCCCGGTATCGCTCACATCAGCTCAGACGGCCGTGACATTGCTTGTACTTCTTGCCCGATCCACAAGGGCAGGCCTCATTTCTGCCGATCTTGCGGCCGGACCGCACAAACGGCGTCACACTATTCTGGTCCTCCGCCGGTTGCTGTGACGGTATCGGCGGACCCGATGGCCTTGAAGCCGGGCCTATCGCCGGCTTTTCTGCCGGAGCGGACGGGTTAGCGATGGCTGACGGTGCCTCGTCGTGCCGTGCCCGAATGCTGGCGGATTCGGCACTTTGCGATTCCATCCGCCGAATGTCTTCCTGATCGACGAACTGCACACGCGAAACGACACTCGCAACGTCGTGCTTCACCTGATCGAGCATCGAGCTGAACATCTCGAAAGCCTCTCTCTTGTATTCCTGCTTCGGATTCTTTTGCGCATATCCGCGCAGGTGAATGCCTTGGCGCAAGTAGTCGAGGGCCGCCAAGTGCTCCTTCCATTGAGTATCCAGCTGGCCAAGCATCACGACTTTCTCGAACTTTGTGCGGAGAGCAGGATCGATATGCGCGATTTTTTCGACATACGCTGCTTCGACCCGATCAATAACGTCCTCGCGAAACTCTTCGGCACTAAGGGATTTGCCCGCATCACGAATTTCATCAGCCTTCAGTGAGAAGGCGAAATCCTGCTGCAAACACGCAACCAATCCGTCGACATCCCACTCATCGACCTCCTCGTCCGCACCGATGTATTTATCCACAACGCCGGCCAGCACCTCCGCTCGGATTCCGGCGATTGCATCACCCAAATCTTCGGCTTCCATCAACTCGTTGCGCTGCTGGTACACCACCGTTCGCTGGTCGTTCGCGACGTCGTCGTACTCGAGCAGTGCCTTGCGCGCATCGAAGTTATGCGCCTCGACTTTGCGTTGCGCCCGTTCGATTTGCCGTGTGAGCAATTTACTCTCGATCGCCTCGCCGTCGCGCATGCCGACGCGCGTCAGCATGTTCTTCGTCCGCTCGGGATCGCCGAAGATACGCATCAGGTTGTCTTCCATCGACAGGTAAAATCGACTCGAACCCGGATCCCCCTGGCGTCCGGAACGGCCGCGCAGCTGATTGTCGATGCGGCGGGATTCATGCCGCTCGGTGCCAACGATGTGCAGGCCACCGGCTTCCAGTACCGCCTGGTGCCGGCGCTCCCATTCCGCCTTTACCTCGTTGACCTGCTCTTCGGTCGGATCTTCGCCGAGTTCACCGAACTCCGCGTCGGGATTTCCGCCGAGTACGATATCGGTGCCGCGACCGGCCATGTTCGTTGCGATCGTCACGGCACCGGGCTTACCCGCCCCCATAACGATATAAGCCTCACGCTCATGCTGCTTGGCATTCAGCCCCTCGTGCTTGATACCCTGCTTCTTCAGCAGGCTAGCCAGTAGTTCCGAGGCCTCGATCGACGTCGTGCCCACGAGGGCCGGTTGCTGGCGTTTTT
>CAZISL010000270.1:0-4179 GCA_964541975.1 uncultured Chromatiaceae bacterium
TTGCCACCCTGGTAGACCTGCCCGCGACCACGCGCCGCGCCGATACCGAGACCACCCTTGCCGATCTTCGGAAACACCGCATAGCCGTAGGCGGAACTCACAAACGGGGCGATGGCCGCGTTGCCCTTGAACTCATTGATCGTCTCTGAATAATCCTTGATTTCCTGGTCTGCAAGTACCAAAGGTGCCCACACGCACAAAAAAACCGAAACGCAAAGAACCTTGATATTCGTCATTGTTTCTTCCTTCGTAAACGTTCTATGACTAGCAATCGCGTGACTACTGGGCCGCGCACCGAGAAATTTGAGATAGTGTACCGCGTGTAAGCAGCGCAAAGCACCGTACAGGTACAGACCTTTGCCAGGATTCGTGAGATCTTTCCATCGCGCAACCCGGGCCGCTTGGCAAACGAATCCTCCCGGGCACCATCAGTGGCGCCGCCGACGCTACTCGGCTTATCATCGAGACTCCAGATCCGATGTGACCTCTCCCCGGGGAAGACCTGCATGGCAACGACCGAGCGAACCAATGCGATCTTCGTTGCGGCGGTCTCGTTCGCTCTCCTGACGATCGCGTCTCTGGCGCTACTGAGCCTCGCATCCCTGCTCGGCCGGATCGAGCTGACGGCGGTCACGGACCCATCGCGCTGGCTGGCGCAGCTGCAGCCCGACGAGGCTTTCGAGATTCTTTCCAATGCGGCGGAACTGCTGGCGGGCGTGCTGGCTATCGCTATCACTGTCGTCGCCATCGTCGTGGAACTCGCGTCGACACGTTACACCCACAGAATCACCAAGCTCTTTATCAGCGAGCCGGTCAACATCATCGTCATGAGCTTCTTGCTGCTGACGACCGTGCAGTGTGTATGGCTCGCAGCGACCCTCTCGGAATCAGGAAGCGAGGCATTGCTGCCGAACGCTGGTTTCGCCATCGCGATGACGATGGTGACATTGTCGTTATTGTTGCTACTCCCATACTTCTATTTCGTATTTTCTTTTATATCGCCGCTGAGCATCGTGCAGAAACTGCGCTCGTCCGCGCATCGCATCTACCGTAAAGCCGGCGGCTCATCCGCCGCCCGAACGCATGCGCAGGCCCTGGAAGCGATCGACGAGATACAGGATATCGCGCGAAGCGCAGCGGATCAGGCCGACACCCGCATCGCGATGGCCGCGATCGACGCGCTGGCGGAACTGCTGCTCAACTATGCCGACGACAAGGGCGATCTGCCGGATCGTTGGTTCGAAATGGACGACGTCGTTCTTTACGATCCGGACTTCGTGTCGCTCGGCGTTTCCGCGAAGGAAGAAGTGCGTGATACGCGCCTGTGGTTCGAAGTGAAGATCATGCGGCAGTTTCTTGCGCTGATGAACCAGACGGTACCCGAATCCCGGGACGTCGCGCACATGATTGCGATCAACACCCAGCGAATCGGCATCGCCATCGCCGACCGGGACCCGGCCCTGCTCGAATTGATCATCCGCTGTTTTAACAGCTACATGCGCGCAACGATTCGGGCCGGCGACCCGCGCACCGCGTATTACGTGATGAACGAATATCGCTTCCTCGCCGAGGCGTTGCTGCGCATAAAGTCCTTCGAAGCGGTCACGCAGATCGTCGAATATTTTCGCTACTACGCGACGTTTTCACATAATCTCGGGGAGTCGTTCCTGCTCGAGGTCGCGGCGCACGACATCGTCAGGCTGATCGAGGAAGCCGTTAATCAGGATGCACCGATCGTCGACGACCTGCTCGGACGCCTGCTCGAACTCGACCAGGAAATTCGCAGCGAATCCAACGAGGCGAGCCTGCTGAGCGTGCGTCGCGCCCAGCTGCAGATCGCGACGTTCTTCCTGGAAAAGGGTGACGAGGCACGGGCGCGACGCATTGTCGATGACATGCGACACGAGGATCTCGAGCGCCTGGAAAGCGTGCGCGCGACGCTGATGAACGAGCAGCGGCCGCAATACTGGGAATTCACCGACCGCGGCGTGAACTTCAGCTACCTGAAGCCTGCCAGGCGACCATACCTTGATACGCTGTTCGAGTGGTTGGAATCGCAGACACGCTGACGAATCGACGAACTTCGCGGCAGAACGCCGGGGAATCGGGGGCGCCGTGCGGCCTCGCCCGCCACATCCCCGAGATCGCGATCGAATGGGCCCAGACACATCCGGAGCGACTATGGCGTGAAGTAGACGGCACGCTTTGCTTCGCCGACATCTCCGGGTTCACGGCACTGGCGGAACGCCTCGGCCAACTTGGCCGAATGGGCGGCGAGGAACTGATCGAAACCCTGAATGCGGTATTCGGCAGCATGCTCGATGGCGCGCGGCTCTACGACGGTGCGCTGCTGAAGTTCGGCGGTGACGCGCTACTGTTCCTGTTTCGAGGAGATCGGCACGCGGTGCGTGCCGCGAGCGCCGCGGTGGAAATGCGTCGCGCGTTGCGCCGGGCTGCAGACATGCCGACGTCGGTCGGCCGCCTGCGACTCAGGATGTCGGTGGGACTGCATTCCGGCAAGCTACACCTGTTCCTCGTCGGTTCGCCGCATCGCGAACTCGTGCTGGCTGGCCCGGAAGCGACTGCGGTGACTCAGGTCGAAGGAGCGGCGAACGCCGGGCAGATCGCCGTCAGCCGAGCGACGGCCGCCGCGCTGGCGGACGGTGCCACGCGAACACGCGATGATGGAACACTATTATTGCGCTGGCGGAAGCCACGGGCGCCGTCCGTCACCAGGAAGACATCGATCGACGCCGAGCCTGAGACGCTACGCGGCCTGTTCCCTCGTCCCCTCTGTGACTTGCTGGAAGCGGGACCACCAGAACCCGAACACCGTTCGGCGTGCATCGCGTTCGCGCGATTCTCTGGCACTGACGACGTTCTCAGACGGCACGGCCTCGATGCATTGGCCAACGCGCTTCAGGAAACCATCGCAGCGGCGGGGAACATTTTCGACGAGGAGAACATCACACTGCTGGCGATCGATATCGACGCAGACGGTGGCAAGATGTTCCTGAGCGCGGGCGTGCCTACCGCCAGCGAGGACGACGAAGGCCGCATGATGCGAGCGCTGCGGCGTCTCGCGGATACCGATACACCCTTGCCTTTGCAGTGTGGGATCAATCGCGGCCACGTTTTTGCCGTTGAAATCGGCACACCGTGGCGTGCAGCGTACTCGGCCATGGGCGACACGACCAATACCGCAGCACGAATCTGCGCGAAGGCGCGGCCCGGAGAGATCTACGCCCATCCGGCCGTATTGGTGCAGTCACGCACAAAATTCGTCGCCGACCAGGTGGGGCCGTTTACATTCAAGGGCAAACAGACGCCGCAAACGCTGTATCGCGTCGGTCAGGAAATCGGCGATCAGACCGTGGCGCGAACGAACGCGAAACGAACGACCATCGTCAGGGACCGCGAACAACGAATCGTCGCGTCGGCGGCCAAAGCGCTGCCCGCCGGAACAGGCGGCGTCGTGTCGATCGTCGGCGACGCGGGCCTCGGCAAGAGCAGCCTGCTGAGGCATGCAACCCGGCTTCTTAAGGAGATCCCGGTAGTCGAGATTCGCGGCGAACCGTTCAGGATCAACAGACCGTACGGGTTGTTGCGCGACCCGATACGGAAGCTGCTCGGTGTCGACGCCCGCACAACGGACCGCATGGACGAACAACTCGAGGCGGCTGTCCGCGACCTCGATCCGGTACTGCTGCCGGGGCTCGCTTTGCTCGGCGACGTAGCGCAGGTCCGCGTGGAGCCCAGCGCCGAGGTCGAGGCCATCGAGATCAATTTCCGCCCGGACCGCACAGCCGATTTCGTCATCCGGGTCCTCGGGCTCCTGTACCCGGGGCCCGTCTTGTTTGTGGTCGAGGACGCCGAATGGGCTGACGAAGCCTCGGCTCAATTGCTCGAAAGGCTGGCCCGGGCCTGCACCGAACGCGGATGGTTGATGCTTGTGTCGCGACGCGACGAATCCGGCGGCTTCTCCCCGACGATCGGCGAATGTCTGACGCTCGACCCCCTGCCGCCCGACGAGATCGAAGCGCTCGTGATCGGCGCGACTGCGTCGGCGCCGCTGCGGCCGCATGAAATCAAACTGGTCGTGCAGCGTTCCGGCGGCAACCCGCTATTCGCGGAGGAGATCATTCGCGCCGGGCGCGATGCCGGCTCGTTCGAAGCGGT